>JBILDL010000234.1:0-4568 GCA_044352635.1 Saprospiraceae bacterium
TGTTTGGGATTCAGAGGTCGATGATGACTTTAATGAAAGTGTAAAATGCTTTACCTCAACATCAAATAAATTTCAACAGCTCGATAAATCTCTTGCATTTTCTACAAATGATTCATTAAGCGTTTTGCGATTAGCGCTAAGTGCAACCGGTGAATTTACTGATTTTCATGGCGGTGAAATATCAAAGGTCTTAGCCTTCATGCTCAAAATGGTTAATTTGGTAAATGCTGTTTTTGAAAGAGATCTGGGGGTTCGATTTGTTCTTATAGATAGATCAGATGATCTGATTTTTCAATTTGCCAACGCTGATCCTTTTACCCAGGGTAATGAAAGTAGTGAAAATCAACAGTTATTAGATCGAATCATCGGTAATGATAATTATGATATAGGACATGTTTTAGGTGGATTACAAACGGTAAGTATTGGCAAAATTGGTAGCGTTTGTCAGAAAGGGGAAAAGGGTAGGGGCGTTTCTACTGCGCTTGTTCCAGACGGTATCTATTTTATTTTTGACTATTTTAGCCATGAACTAGCCCATCAGCTGGGGGGGAACCATACTTTTAACAGCGTAATTTGTAATGCTCAACGAAATCCACTTACCGCCTGGGAACCTGGCTCGGGTATAAGTATCCTTGGTTATCCGGGTTTATGTAAATCAGATAATTTAGGCCTACACGTTTTGCCGCGATTTCATAGTGGTAGTGTAGAAGAAATTTCTAATCTTTTAATGTCCAAGGCCTATCCATTTTGTGGTGTAAAAGTATCAAGGTCAAATAGAAAGGTTTCACCTTTGGATATTGAAAACACCTATCTACCAAAGAATACGCCCTTCTTACTCCATCCAATTGCCTCAGATACTACTTCCTGGTTTTCTTATGAGTCTTTTGATATAGGTGAACCAATGTCAATGAATAGTATATCGGGAAATAGTCCAAATATTAAAATGACAGAACTTAAGTCAAATACCTTCAGATCGTTTCCAGACATGGATTCATTGGTTAAACTGGCTAATGAACCTGGAGTTATACTAGCTGATTATGAGAGAGATATGAGTTTAAGGCTTGTAAGAAGATTTGAATCAAATCTGGTCTGGCAACCCTTTAATCTTTCTGTTAAAGCAAATATGGGGCCTTTTACTTTAGTAAAACCTAAAGTGGATGTATTTTACTCAGCCGATGAACCAATACAGGTTGAATGGTTGCCAGCAAATACCTTTCTTCCTCCCTTATATGCCGACAAAGTAGATATTTTTTTAGTGGATGTAGCTAATCCAGATTCTCTGATTTTTTTGAAAAGGAATGTCCCAAATCTTGGTAAATATTCTTTGTTTATAAATGAAAATATTAAAAATGCTACTTACAAATTAGGGGTAAAGGGCACAAATAAATTATTTTTCAATATAAGTCCCGGGAAAATTGTGGTTCAAAATAAAGCGGGATTTTTTAGTGGACTTCCTTTTGATGTATCTCATTTTACCTGTGAAGGAGATATTCTTTTCCGCTGGGATTTATCAACCTTAGCGGATTCTATTTTTCCTTTATCCTTTAAAATAGAAAATGTAACTCAATGGAACCCCAGTTGGCGTGAAATGATAATGCTGAAACCAGGGATGCTGGAATGGCGTTTGTCTATCCCGGCAGGTGAAACAGTTCCTGCTTTTAAGCAGGCAACCCTTCAGGTGGTATCGGCAAATAAAAAGGTTAGCCTTCCCATAGAATGGCATTATCAGACTAAAAAGCCGCTGAAATTCGAATCTGTATATCCACTGAATAAATCTGAAATTAGTGATGTACGCCCTTTATTTTCCTGGATAGCAAATGACAAGGCCGATTGGTACCAAATAGAAATGTCAGAAAGTAAGACTTTTGAGTACATTATTGATTCCCCTGTGACAGTAGGTTCTTCTGTTTATCCAACAAAACCCTTGATAGCTGGAAAGCAGTATTTCTGGCGCATAAAATACCATACTATTTTATGTGGAAGTAATGTATCAGAAGTATTTTCCTTTTATGTAAAACCAGCCATTTGTGACGAATGGAAGAAAGTGGATACGCTTGTTCTCAATCAAATTCCCTTCAGGCAATCTAACCTGATTATTAATCAAAAAGGAGTTATTACTGATTTTCTGGAATTGTGGATGAATATTAAGTTCACAGACATAGAAAAAGTAAAGATATTTCTAAAAACGCCCTCAGGTTTGAGTCTATCTCTTCCTTTGCCCAAAAATTGTTTAAAATCGTTTCAATGGTATAAAATATCTTTTTCAAAAGAAGCTATTTTAACAGATTCTTGTATTGGTGGCGATTCCTTAAGCATAAATGTGGGTAATTTATATAATATTTTGAAAGGGGAAAAATTAGATGGATTGTGGCAATTGGTATTTGAAGGGGTTAATCAATCGGGAAATATTGGAAGTTGGGGATTTAAAAGCTGTTATTTGGGAGAAGTTACTTTTTCTTCAAATATCCGTAAAAATGATATTTTAGCATACATTTCACCAAATCCTGCTGCTGAAAACACGGGTAAAATAACCTTTTTAAATGAAGGGAAGGCGAATATCATTTTATGGGATTTCGTGGGAAACAAAAAGGGCGAATGGATGAAAAGTCAGTTTGAAAATGAAATGTATATTAAACTTTTTGATTTACCTAAAGGCATTTACTTGTTGGATATAATAGGAGAAGATGGAAAAAAACAACTCATTAAATGGGTCATTCAGTAAAAAAGAAAAGTGCCAATCAATGAAGAAATGGCACTTTCCCTTTTTAATTTGTTTTAATTATTTGATACTAATCCAATAATTGGTTTTTGTGCCGCCAATGTGGCTGCATTACTGCCTCTGGCAATAATCGTGTATTTCTTACCACGAACTAAGTTAAGATTACTCAACGTACTTAATGCGGCCGTTTTTCCTTTTTCGCGAATAACAATGGTAAAACGAGTTGAACCAGGCTGATCAAATGCTTGAAAATTTTCTTTTCCCGTACTTCTACCTGTAAATTCAGTATTGACAACATTATTAACTAAAAACTCAATACCCGTTGAAGGGCTGTCAGTTAAGGCACTTAAAAACCGAATATATGTTTTCTCTGGATCAGGAATAGATAAATCATCTTGTGAAACAAAGAAGTCATATTTACCTGCTATGCCAAAAGCATGAACCGTATAGTAAGTGTTATCAGCTAAATTGAGATCTGTAGTCAAATTTACTTCTCCTGTGGTAGCCGTTGCGGGTACAGTAATCTTAAGTTTTGCCGTTCCTGAAGGGATAACGGCATAGTCAATGATGGGAAATAAGCTGCCGTAAGTTACCAATCCAGGAGCGCCAACAGTGGTTAATACACCTGAAACAACTTTATCGTTGATAGAGGCAACCACTCCTGGAACATCAGGCGCTGCATGAAACACTTTAATTCTTGCACCATTTGTAGCTGGGGTAGCATTCCGAAGGAAATCAAATTCCTCACCGCAGGAAACTAAAGAAAATGCGCTAATGAATAAAAGGGCATTCCATATATATGTTAATTTCATAATACTAGATTTTAAGGTTGAACAAACCAAAGTGGTTTTGTATGATAATCAGGTAAATCGGCACCAATTCCTCTTAACGTAGCTAAATTCCAAACATATTCTGAGTTAAATCTTGGACGAACTCTCTGAACAAATTTGCCGCTATTGTCAGGGTATAGACTGGTTGGGAAAGAAATACCCTTATATATTTCGTTGCTATAATTATATCTTCTCATATCAACCCAGGTTTCAAGCGCACCCTGACCATACAAAGCGATATATTTTTGTAGCATGATATCACTTAATGTCAAATCATTACCAGATTTAGGTATGGCGGCACTGGCTAGATAAGCATCGCGATTTGCTGCTGAAACACCAACAAAGTCCAGGGCAGAACTAACTCCAAGTCTAAAAGCGCTGTAGGCCAACGTTTTATCCCCTTTTTTGAAGGCAGCCTCCGCTTTGATAAATTGCAATTCTGGATAAATCAGTATGGCATGTGGTGCATTATCATTAAATATCCATTTTCCTGTAGCAGGAATAACCCCCAGACCACCCCATAAATTTGGAATTCTATTGGTACGGCCTGCTATATTATTCGGATCGCCTGAAGCAGGGGCAACACCTCTGAATACACCATCAGGACTTGCTGTAAACATGATGGGGAGTCGTGGATCTCTAACACCAGTAAATGTTGTACCATCAAGTAATGAGATAATATAGGATGATTGAACAAAGCTTCCCATGTTATTCCTTAATGGTCCATAGAAATTGCCATCGCCTGAATTGGATCCGGCATGGGGAACCATAAAGTTATCAGCATTATTCTGAAATGCTTTATCGACATATTCTATTACTTTGTCCGCACTGAACCCTGATTTGTTAGATAAGTGGATGGCATTTCTGGCAAGATTTGCATAAATGAATTTTTTCCACTTGCTAAGATCACCTTTATATACAATATCTCCTCTGGATAAAGAGGCGGAATAGCCCGTTTTATCTAAATCAGCCAGTGCTTCGTTACTCAATCTAACTACTTCAGCGTAAACATCTTGTTG
>JBILDL010000235.1:0-4567 GCA_044352635.1 Saprospiraceae bacterium
GGATAAAGAAATGCTTTCTATACTATTTTTAGTCCCCAAATAGGATGAAATAGTTAAGGAAAGTGCTGAAACGGCAGATTTTTGAAAATAAGGAATTCGAAAGGCTATGTTAAAAATTAAAAAAAGCAGAAAAAGGATGCCAATAGGCAATCCAATAATTTTCCCTAATTTTCTAAGGAAAATATACTTTTTAACCTGATTACCAACCTTTTCAGGGGTACTAGGTTGTTGTGTCATTAGCGAAGATTTGGTTATCAACTAATGTAACGCTACAATCTTCATTTTGGTGTATTGATTCAATAAAATGAAGCGCTAATTCTTCACTCCAAAGAAAACCATTTTTATTTACCGGCATAAAACCAACATGACCGCCCCATTTTGGCTTTAAAAAATAAAAATTATTTTGTTTGGTATCGAGATGGTATGGGAAACAAAAAGAACTTAAAAACGAGTCATTTTCAGCGTTGACTAATAGACAGGGCAAAGAAATATTTGGTAAGTGCGTTAACACTGCTGCTTTTTCCCAATAATCTTTTGCATTTAGGAAACCATGGAAAGGGCCCGTATAAAAATCGTCGAAAAAAGTAAAATTGTACTTCCATTTTGCAGGAAAGAAAGGCATGTCAGGAAATTGATCTTGCTTTTGCTTCATTTTCCTTTTCAAACTTCGCAGGAACCTGAGCCGGTACAAAATATTTTCAAATTTGCCAATCGCCTTATTTGCTTCAGCAAGATGAAGAGGCACTGAAAAAGCTACGCCACCTTTTACTTTATAATAAGCTGGATTATTTCCCTGGTTTGCTAAAAACCGCAATACAACACTACCACCCAGACTAAAACCTATCAGATAAATACTTTTATATGTATCTGTTTTGTGAAGAGATAAAACAACCTCTTCCAAATCTTCTGTTGCCGCCATGTGGTAGCCTTTCATAGTAAGATTTGGTTCGCCACTGCATCCTCTGAAATTAAAAGAGAGAACATCAAAGTTATTTTGTGAAAATATTTTGGCCATCCCTCTAATATAAGCTCTGTCAGAACTTCCCTCCAAACCATGCAATAAAATGACTAATTTATCTGCTCCTTTCCGCACAAAATCTAAATCTACAAAATCTCCATCCTTCAGAAAAAATCGCTGCCTTTCATAGTCGAGGGACAGTTTTTTTCTAAAAAGAGCGGCCAAAATAGTATTAGCGTGGGTGTTTTTGTATAAAAAGGGAGGATTATACTCTTTGTAAAAAAACGACATTTTAATTGGTTTTAGCATTCTCCAAGGCCTTCCAAACCCGAATGGTATCTATAGCTGGTTTTACATCGTGAACTCTCAGGATTAGAGCTCCTTGTTGTAACGCAAAAAAATGCAAAGCTGTTGAACCGTACAAAGCATCTTCAGGTGTTCCATCAATAACTTTATACACCATTGACTTCCTGGAAAGACCAACCATCACAGGACATTCAAGGATTTTAAAAGCGGAAAGATTTTGAAGTAATGTATAATTTTGATGTAAGGTCTTGCCGAAACCAAATCCCGGATCAATAATAATATCCTTTATACCTAATTCCTTAAGCCTTTGATATTTTAGAATAAGAAAATCCAATACATCTAATGTTACATCATTGTATCCAGTATTGTCTTGCATATTACTGGGGACACCCTTAAGGTGCATTAATACATAAGGAATATTCGTTTTTGCTAAAAAAGGGAACATCTCTGGGTCGATAGTACCTGCAGAAATATCATTTACGAGCACAGCACCTTCTTGATAAGCGGCATTGGCAACGGCACTGTGCACGGTATCAATTGAAATAAAGGCATCTGGAAATTCCTTTTTAAGAGACTTTATAACAGGCACTATTTTCTCCACTTCATCTTTGGCATCTGATAAAGGAGCACCTGGACGGCTGGACATTCCACCAATATCAAGAAAAGTAGCACCCTCTAAAAGATGAGTTTCCGCTTGTTTCAATATACTCCCCCTTTCAGTAAATCGACTTTTTTCATAAAATGAATCAGAAGTAATATTAATAACAGCCATTACCACCGGGTTTTCCAAAACCAGCAGAGAGCCGCATAAATTAAGCGTTATTTTAGGGTGAATCATACACGGTTTTAATTTTTTCTTTGCAAAATTATTGTTTTTATGGGTATCTTTTTAACCACTTCTTTATTTTTATCTAAACTTAATCTAAATTAGAGGTTAAATATCTATTATGCAAAAAGAAACCTATAAGGTTCTATTGGCCGACGCGCAATTTCTCATCAGATTTGCATTAAAGGAATTATTGAAAGAAACGAAAACCTTTCCAATTATTGGTGAAGCGGGTAACGAAGCCGAATTAAACAAAATCATAGCTGAAACGCCCCCTGACATTATCGTCATAGATTATAATCAACCAGGTTTTTTTTCCATTGAGAGTATAAAAAACATACAACAACATCATCCGAATATTGAACTTCTCGTTATTTCTTCAGACGAAAACAAAGAAAATATTTACGAAGTAATTCATGCGGGAGTATTGCGCTTTCTCACCAAAAAATGCGATGCACATGAAATAAAGGAGGCATTCAGAGCCATTACAAATGGTGAAAAATTTTTCTGTACTAATATTTTTAATTTTATTTTTGAGATGTCTTTCTCACAAAATAATTATTCATTAAACCCTTTACCTCTGTCAGCCAGGGAGTTAGAAATAGTTAAACTTATTGCACAGGGACTAGTTGCTAAGGAAATAAGTAAAAAATTAAATCTAAGTACACATACCGTTTACACACACAGGAAAAATATCATGGAAAAGCTTAAATTGAGGCGAAGCTCTGAATTAGTATTATTCGCGGTAAACAATGGTCTTTTATTGTAAAAAATAGTCATGAAATTTTTTATTATACTTTTTTTCCCCTGTTGGCTACTTGGCCAAAATGGTTTCGGAACCATCCGGGGAAAAGTCATTGATAAAGAAACGCAACTTCCATTGGAGGGTGTAAGTGTACAGATGGTTGAAGATAATAAAGGAATCTATACAGATGATCAGGGAAATTTTACTTTTAGACAGCTTCAACCTGGCAGATACTCTTTACTTTTCACTTACGTAGGATATCAACAGGGAAGTATGCCGTCTGTTGAGGTAAGTAATGGAAAAGAAGCTCTTTTGACCCTTCAACTCATAGAATCACCCATTCAAATACAAGAAATAACCATTACGGCCGACACAGATAAATCGAGAGCTTCCAATGAATTGTCTTTTGTTAGTGGCCGTCAATTCAGCGTACAGGAGAGCAATAAATTTGCAGGTGGGTATAGTGACCCTTCCCGCATGGCTATGTCATTTGCAGGCGTAACCTCATCAGGAAATGATGATAACAATGAAATTATCATCAGAGGAAATTCACCAAAAGGTCTTTTATGGCGACTTGAGGGCATTGAAATACCAAATCCAAATCATTTTGGCGATGGTCAGGGTTCCACCAGTGGGATTATAAGCATGATAAACAGCAGTAGCCTCGCTAATTCAGATTTTTTCACCGGTGCCTTCCCCTCTGAATATGGGAATGCTTTATCTGGTGTGTTTGACCTTAAATTCAGAAGGGGGAATGACCAAAAACACGAGTTTAAAGCCTTGATTGGTGTGGTAGGATTAGAAATGGCCGCTGAGGGTCCAATGTCTGCATCAGGAGCTTCATACAGAGTAAATGCAAGATATTCTACTCTCGAACTTTTATTTAAAACGGGATTAGTGAAAATTGAAACCGATGGTTTTAAACCGGCCTTTAGAGATTATAATTTTACTTTTCATTTTCCAACAAAAAAATCAGGAAAGTTTACCTTTTGGGGTATTGGCGGTGAAAATTTTTCTGATAGTGATTACGATACTTTTAAAGACAGGGATGAAAACAACGTAACTTCAACAGGATTAAGCCATCAGTTACCTATCAAAAATATAGGTTATATAAACACGGTAATAGCTTATTCAACTCAATCTCATCAATATTTCAGAGAAAATTTAATGAATAACGTATGGATTAACACCTACGATGAGACACATAAAGAACAAGCGCTAAGGTACTCAACCTATTTTAATCACAGATTAAGTAGTCAATGGAAAATGAGAACAGGTTTTATTCTATCCCGACTAGGTTTTGAACTAAATGAGGACGTCTGGAATTCCAGTCAAAAAAAGACGATTAACTGGCTAAATGAAAATGGACACACATTCAGTGTTCAAGGTTACAGCCAAATTAAATATACCCCAAATAACAAATGGCAATTTTCCGCTGGTGTACATTCCTTACATTTTGGGCTAAATAATAAAACTACGGTAGAACCGAGATTAGGTATAGAACTTAAAACAGGAGAAAAAACATCTATTACAGGAGGCTTTGGCATACATAGTCGGTTAGAGCCCACTTCTTTATATCTTTATAAGCGACAAACTAAACCTGGCGAATTTGTGCAGCCTTATAAAAATTTATCCCCTTCCATGGCCAGGCATAGCGTTATTGGCTTAAACAAAAATACATCAGGGCATTCCCGCTGGGTAATAGAGGCTTACCATCAAAAATTATATGAAA
>JBILDL010000236.1:0-4564 GCA_044352635.1 Saprospiraceae bacterium
CTTCCATCGGTCTTTTAGCCCTTGTAGTAGCAGAAACAGAAAAATTTATGGAGGGGAATTGAGATAAAAGATGTTTTACCAGGGTAGTTTTTCCAGATCCTGATGGTGCCGTAATGATAATTACGGGCCCAATAACTTTTTTTTGGATGAGTTCAGAGGACATTGGCTACTTGTTCTTTGATTTTTTCTAGTTCATCTTTCATGGAAATTACCAGCTTTTGTATAGCAGCATGATTAGCTTTCGCGCCAAGCGTGTTTATCTCACGACCTATTTCCTGGGTAATAAATCCTAGTTTGCGTCCTTTTGATCTTTCTGGCTTCTCCAGTTCTTCCATAAAATAAGCACAATTTTGCGATAACCTATGTTTCTCCTCCGTTATATCCATTTTTTCTAGAAAATAGATAATCTCTTGTTCAAATCTGTTTTCATCAATCTTTTCTTTGCCTTCGTATTGGGCAAGATTTTCTCTTAATCTGTCCTTTACTCTCTGTATTCGTTCCGGTTCATACCCCGGAACTTTTGAAAGGGAAGCTTCTATGTGTTGAATCCTATATTTCATATCCGTTTCAATCGACTGCCCTTCCTTTTCCCTGTAATCATTGAGTTCCTTAATACAGTCTGCAACGGTAAGTAAAACTTTAGACCATTCTTCTTCTGAAAATTCCTCCTCGCCAGTGGCTACAACATTGGGTAACCTTAAAATAGATTGGAAAAAATCTACTTCGCCTAAACCTAAACTATTTTTTAGTTGGCTTAATTCCCTATAATATTTTTCGAAAAGAACTTTGTTTATAAGGTTTTCTGGCTCGTCTGTTTCACAATGAATTTCTAAAACTAAATCAATTTTTCCTCTTTCAAATTTTTCGGACAATATTTTTCGAATATCCGCTTCTTTATTCCGGTAGTTTTGTGGCGTTTTCGTGCGTAAATCGAAAATCTTACTATTGAGAGACCTAATCTCAACAATAATCGTTTTATTCTTCCACGATGATTTAACTCTACCAAAACCAGTCATTGATAATAACATAAGCAAATATTTCCTTCCTATTTAAAGATTGAATGAACAGGCTAAGTTAACAAATATTAAAGGTAACCATCTATCTAATGACAAAATGAATAAATTTGTTTTTACACTTTAATTTAATTTAAAATATTATCACTTTTCCTTAAATAATTGGGAAATTAATACGACCTTTGCCCATCTATTAAAAATAATTTTTTTTCACAAACCTTTCAAAACCAACAGATATCAATGAGAAAAGCAGATTTGGTAGTTTCCGTTTCTGAGAAGACAGGTGTTCCAAAAGTAGATGTTTTGGTCGCTATGGAGGCTTTCTTTAAAGAAGTTAAGATTTCACTGTCAGAAGGTGAAAATGTTTATATTCGTGGCTTTGGTAGTTTTATTATCAAAAAAAGAGCTAAGAAGATTGGAAGGCACATCAAAAGAAATGTTGCTATCGAAATTCCAGAACATTTCATCCCTGCATTTAAACCAGCAAAGATTTTTGTTGAACAAGTAAAAAGTAATGTAACTTCGTTGCCTTCAGATGATGGAATTGAAGATTAACCTTTTCATACGTTTTTTTTCTTAGCCTTATGTACAAAGTTCAATATCTTGTTTTGTTTTTATCGGTTTTATTACTCCTGACAATGTATGTTGGTTGCGAAACAAAAGCTTCTGACGTTAAAGAAATGACCAAAACAAGAGCATTGGTAGTTGAAAATACTACGCGCGAAGTGCTCGAAATATATGCTAAAAAGAAACTTAGTTCAACTGATTTGCTTCTTCTAGAAAATCTAAATAAAGATTTAGATAAAAATACAGATCTTAATAAAAAGGCAGAAATCGCCCGTAAACTGTCGGCAAAATGGTACGACTTAGGTTACCCTGCTATCGCTGGTGCTTATGCTGAAATGTTGGCAGAATGGTTTCCAACGCCTGAAGCCTGGTCTATTGCTGGTACAACTTTTGGACAAGCAATTCCTCAAAAAGAGGATGCTAAAGTAAGAGATTTTGCCGCCGCTCATGCAGTAACTGCTTTTGAAAATGCCATATCTTTGGCTCCCGAAGATTGGACTAATAAATTGAATCTGGCGCTCGTGCTAACAGAGGTGCCTCCACAAGATAATCCTATGAAAGGGGTTAAAATGTTGTTGGATCTTGACGCAAATTATCCGGATAATGCAAGAATTCTTTTTCATCTTGGGCGTTTAGCCATTCAAACAGGTCAGTTTGAAAAGGCAGTAGTAAGATTAGAAAAATCTCTTAAACTAGATAATAACCAGCCTCAAATTTATTGCTTACTCGAAAGGGCTTACCGCGAAACGTCTAAATCTGATTTGGCTGACGAAGCCGCAGAGAAATGTCGTAATTCAATAAAATAATTTTTAATCTCTAAAAAGGAATATTATGCCATGTGGAAAAAAGCGTAAAAGACATAAGATAGCTTCTCACAAAAGAAAGAAAAGATTACGCAAGAATCGTCACAAAAAGAAAAAATAGATAGTCTTTAGCCCCTCTGTCCGGGGTTCTTAGGGAATGTATATTTGTTTCCGCTACCATCAGTGGTTAATTAAGTGAATTATCTATGATTTTTATAGATAATTTACTTAATTATAACCCTATTTTTGTTTGTACAGAAACATTCATTTCTGCGCCGTCTTCTAAATTATTCTCTTGTGGAAAAAGAACTTGTTATTTCCTCGACTTCAACAGAAGTGGAAATCGCTTTAATTGAAAATGCTCATCTTGTTGAAATTCATTCACAAAAAGTTAATAATAACTTTTCTGTGGGTGATATCTTTTTGGGGAGTGTTAAAAAATTAATGCCTGGCTTAAATGCCGCTTTTATTGAGATAGGTCATAATAAGGACGCTTTTCTGCATTATACAGACTTGGGTCCAAAACTAAAATCTCTTACCAGATTTACACAATCAGCTACCAATGGTAGCCAAAATACCCCTAGTCTGGATAATTTTATTTTAGATCCAGAAATTTTAAAGACGGGAAGAATCGATCAGGTTTTAGCCAAACGTGACCTCCTCCTCGTTCAGGTCCTAAAAGAACCTATTTCAACCAAAGGCCCCCGCTTAAGTTGCGAAATTACTATTCCAGGGAGATTTTTAGTCTTAACTCCTTTCTCTGATATTGTTGCCGTTTCTAAAAAAATTGCCAATAACGAAGAGAGAAAAAGACTTAAACTTCTCATAGAAAGTATCAAACCTAAAAACTTTGGTATCATTGTTCGTACCGCCGCAGAAGGTAAATTAGTAGCAGATCTTCATGAAGAATTGGGCTTTATGATGGGTAAATGGAACGATTTGTTCTCCTCCCTTTATAAAGGTACCGCTCCAATGAAATTACTTAGTGAGCTTGACAAAACCTCAAGTATCTTAAGAGACCTTCTTAGTGATTCTTTCAATAAAATACTGGTAGATGACAAAGACCTCTATCAAAGTATTCGAAATTATTTAGCTACCATCGCCCCAGATCAAGTGGGTATCGTTCAACTCTATAAAGGTAATAATCCCATTTTTGAATCAATGGGCATTATTAAGCAAATTAAATCTTCCTTTGGTAAAACTGCTTCCCTTCCCAGTGGTGCCTATCTGGTAATAGAGCATACTGAGGCCATGCATGTCATAGATGTGAATAGTGGCCATAAAATGAGCTCCCAAAATGCCGATGAAGCTATTATGAGGGTTAATGTGGAAGCCGCAGCAGAAATTGCCCGCCAACTTCGCTTAAGAGATATAGGAGGTATTATCATCGTCGATTTTATCGACATGAAAAATTCAGAGTATAAAAAGGACCTGCTCAGTGTTATGAGGGCAGCAATGAAAAAAGATAGAGCCCAACACACTATCTTACCATTGAGTAAGTTCGGCTTGATGCAGATTACTCGCCAAAGAGTTAGACCTGAAGTGAAAATTGATACAACAGAGGTTTGTCCAACTTGTAACGGAACTGGTAAAATCAATCCTTCTATTCTTATTGTCGATGATATTGAACGAGATCTGAATTTTATCTTTCAATCCCGACCTTCAGCTAAAATTACTATCGTTACTCATCCCTATATCCATGCCTTTCTGAAAATGGGGTGGTATAGCAAACAGTTGCAATGGTCTTTTCGTCACATGAAATGGATCAAAATATCCCCATCCAATGAACAACATATTTCTGGATATCAATTTTTTGACGAGAATAATGATCAGATTAGACTAAATTCATAGTTCTTCTCAGTTCATTGGACACCCACATCCCGTTTTGCAAGCATTTATTAGGACGGAAATAATTACTAACAATACAAAAACGTAGTTTATTTTTTGTTTTTTCATGCCTTAAAGATAATTTAATATCAGTTTTACACCAAGTTAATAAATAGCCTTCAATTTTGTTCTTTTAAAAGTTCAAATTTGTACCGCCAATGACAGTCTTTCTAAATAACCAGGCAGCATCAGGAAGTAAATTTTTTCCCGAAATTAATGAACCAGCTATTTTGGTAACTCCTTTAGACTGGGGCTTAGGTCATGCTACCCGGTGCATTCCGATTATTCGCTGTT
>JBILDL010000009.1:0-14652 GCA_044352635.1 Saprospiraceae bacterium
CGAAAAAACGCCTCTATCCAAATGTCCATCCTCATGACTAAAATCATGGAAAGCCTTTTTTGCCCAAAAATCAGGCGAAGTTTTATGCAGTGATGCTTCGGGGCTAGCTAGCAGCGATTTTCGTAAAGGAGCCAGTATATTATCTATCTCGTTTTGAGGTAGTTCCATCCATTTTTGATAGCCTTTTTTAATACCTTCTGTTTTAAAAATGGATGAAAATTCTTTTAATGAAGGCACCATGTCTAATTGTTCAGCTGCTTTTTCGACGGGTAAAAATCCATGTAAAAGCCAAAATGGAGACAGGGCGACCATCATTTCAGGTTTTGGATTCTGATCTTTGAAAACCCTATTGGGAGCATTTAAGGGAATTTGTCTGCTATTTTCATCATTGAAACCTTTTACAGCAGCTTCTTTTGAGGGATGGGCCTGAATAGACAGCATTTTGTGAACATCCAGAATCTTCAGTAAAAAGGGGAGGCGCCCCCCATCTTTTGTATATGTTTTTTCGCCTAAAAGAGAGGAGGGGTTCAAATCGATGAACTGCCTCAGATTCACTTCTTTTTGATGGTTTTGGATAAGAGGGGAGGTTCCACCAGAATGATCCCCAAACCAGAGTTCTGCGAAGGGCTTCCTTTCGTTATTATCTATTGATAATAATGTAGGAAGAAAATGATACCCACCCCAGGCATAATGTTGAACAAAACCTTTTATCTGTTTTATCATATTAGTATTATTTGCTTCAAATTTGCTATAAATTCGTTAAATTTGCGAAAATTATTTGAATTGGCTAGAATTATTGGTATTGATTATGGATCAAAAAGGGTTGGTATGGCGGTAACTGATCCATTACAGATTATTTCGTCGAGTCTTTGCACGTTGACCAACAAGGATTTCTTAGTCTTTTTGTCTAATTATATTTTATCTGAAGAAATTGAAGCCATTGTTTTAGGCGAGCCATTTTATCCCGATGGCAATCCCGCACAAACACATGGTGAAATTATGCAAATAGGAAAAAAGATACAACAGCTTTTTCCATCCATACCTGTGTTTCTTCAAGATGAACGATTCAGTTCCGTTGAGGCAAAAGATACCATTTTGGCCAGCGGTATTGGGAAAAAGAAAAGAAGGGAAAAGGGTATCGTTGACAGGGTAGCGGCTGCCATTATTTTAGATGCTTTTATGGAAAGGAAAAGAAATATTTATTCTGTTAACAAACCCACTCCTGCATTTTTATAAAAATTAATTTTATACGGAACGACTATGATTTTACCTGTATTTGCCTTTGGCCAACCGGTGCTGAACAAAAAAGCTGAACCTATAACAAAGGATTATCCTGAACTTAAAGAAATTATTGAGAATATGTGGGAAACCATGTATGAAGCTTCAGGTATTGGATTGGCAGCACCTCAGATAGGTAAACCGATTAGATTGTTTATCGTGGATACCAAGCAAATGAAAGACAAAAAAAAGGAGGAAAGTCCAACGGGTATTAAAACAGTTTTTATAAATCCGGTGATCATAGAGGAGTTTGGAAATACCTGGTCTTATGAGGAGGGTTGTTTAAGTATCCCAGATATAAGAGGAGAGGTAGAAAGAATGTCAGGGGTAAAAATTAGTTATTTGGACGAAAATTTTGAACCTAAAGTGGGCGTTTTTGAGGGTATGGAAGCGCGCGTTATTCAGCATGAATACGATCATATTGAGGGCAAACTATTTGTGGAATATCTGTCCCCAGCCCGAAAAATAATTTTACGGGGGAAATTGGAGAATATCAAAAAGGGAAAAGTGAGTTGTGATTATAAAATGAGGTTTGTGGTAAAATAAATTCCTCATTTTCTTCCAAAATCGGCAGGAATTTCCCCCCATCTTTCAGTTTCCCATTTAATAAGCTGGTTTTTCCATGTGTTATTCTTTAGCCAATCTTCTGCTCTGGCAATAGTTTCAAATAACTCGGTAGTTTTATTGTTTCTAACCAGGGTTGTTTTGCATTTTTTATTTTTAATCCAAAGTAATGCATTTACGGAGTCTGAATAAATAGGAATATCGCTGCCGTTTTTCTTTAAAAAGGCTAATCCATGTACGAGAGCTAAAAACTCACCTATATTATTAGTGCCTAGTTGATATTTTTTGTGAAAAAGGACTTCTTTAGTATGCGTATCAACCCCTTGATATTCCATAACTCCTGGATTTCCACTACAGGCAGCGTCAACAGAGATACTTGGGGTTAGGATATTGTTTTTTTTTGAAGGAGGCGTTGTTGTTGAGTTTGATTTCGAGCTCGATCCTGCGCCAGATTTTGCTCCGTAGGCATTTTCAGCTTCCATTAGAGTGGAAAAACTTTTAAAAGAGGCTCCATCGAAACCGTCCACCATTTTTTTACAAGTTGTCCAATCCTTATAAATTCCTGGCGTCCGTCCTTTCCAGACGACATAATATTTCCCCTTTGCCATAGATATTTTTTACAAAGGGACAAAAAATTGATGAAATAAGAAAGCTGAAACAATAAATTTAAAAGAATGGTTTTTTTAGCCGACATCTGACAGTTTAAAAATGAAAAGTTTAATATTTGCAAAAAAAAATAAAAATGGAGTTAATTGACACCCACGCCCACCTATATGATAAAACATACGATGCTGATAGAGCTGATATGTTACAAAGAGCGAAAGAATCGGGCGTTACGCTCATATTGATTCCCAATGTAGATATTGAGACTATTCCTCTCATGTTACAACTCGAAAGGGAAAGTGAAGGGTACTGTAAACCGATGATGGGCATTCATCCCTGTTCAATAGATGTATCCTATATTGAAAAGTTGGACGTAGCGGGTAAATGGTTGGAAAAACACACCTTTTATGGCATAGGTGAAATAGGGTTGGATTTTTTTTGGGACAAAACCTTCAGGAAGGAGCAGGAGGATGCATTTATTGAGCAATGCAAATGGGCTAAAGCGATGGATTTGCCTGTTAGCATCCATTCAAGATCTGCCACTGATGAGGCTATCTATCTACTAGAAAGGGCAAATTTAGGGATTGACGGAGTTTTTCACTGTTTTTCAGGCAGTATAGAACAGGCCAGAAGAATAAGAGATTTAGGGTTGAGCATGGGCATTGGGGGTGTTTCGACTTATAAAAATGTTAGAATAGGAGAGGTGATTGAAGATATAGGATTATCTCATTTTGTCTTTGAAACCGATGCACCTTATTTATCACCCGTTCCAAAGAGGGGAAAAAGGAATGAATCAGCTTATTTGACGTTTATTTTAGAAAAAATATCAGATGACCTAAAAGTGAGTGCTGTAGCCATAAGTGAGGCCTTTTTTAATAATTCAAAAAGGATTTTCAATAAATGTTTTTGAAAATCTGTTTTTTTTTTGACTAATTGCTTGTTTTCAATTCATGTTTGATTATTTTTGTCAGGTGCGGGGATAACATCTAGTATCTTGCTCTAGGGAGAGGTGCTCGAGTGGTTGAAGAGGCACGCCTGGAAAGCGTGTATACCTTAATCGGGTATCGAGGGTTCGAATCCCTCTCTCTCCGCTTTTTTTGTTAAATTTTATTTTGGAAAACAAACGTTAAAAACCTTATTGATTATGCGAAATTTGTTTGTTCTATTGCTTATTCTAGGATTGGCTTCATTCGCCACGAATAATGCAGTATTTGCGCAAGACGCTACCGCAACCGAAAGTACTGAACAAGCTGCTCCAGCTGAAGAGGCTGCACCAGCTGAAGAAGCTGCACCAGCCGAGGAGGCCGCTCCAGTGGTAGCAGAAGAAACTGTTGCTGAAATTGGTGGTTACCAGTTGCTTAAGAAGTACTTCATCGATGGTGATTGGCGCTTTATGAGTATCATTTTATTCCCTTTAATTTTGGGATTGGCATTTTGTATTGAGCGTGTAATCACGTTGAATATTGCATCTGTCAATACAGACAAATTATTAGGTAGAATTAATGAGAAGTTAAAAGGAGGTGATGTTAATGGTGCTATGGATGTGTGTAAAGCAACTCCTGGACCTACAGCAAGTATCCTTTACGAAGGTCTTAAGAACAGGGATAATGGTCCTGAAGGCGTTGAGAAGTCTGTAGTTGCTTATGGAAGTGTTCAAATGGGTCTTCTTGAGAGTGGTCTAATCTGGATTTCATTATTTATCGCTCTTGCACCGATGTTAGGATTCCTAGGTACGGTAATTGGTATGGTGCAGGCATTTGACCGTATTGAGGAAGTTGGTGACCTATCTCCTTCTGTCGTTGCAGGTGGTATCAAGGTAGCACTTTTAACTACGGTTTTTGGTCTTGTTGTAGCCATTATTCTTCAAATTTTTTATAACTATATCGTTTCTAAAATAGATGGTATCGTTAATAAAATGGAAGATGCTTCTATTGGTTTATTGGATATCATGACCGAAAACAATATTTTCAAAAAATAATTAATCCCCACCTTATGTATAAATTTCTAGCCAAAAACGGACAGGCTTTGGCCTTTGGTGTGGGAACTCTGATTACGGTGATTTTCTTTGCTATCGCAGCAGGAGGATTAGAGGAATTCTCAGCCCTTCCAATTGAAGAACAACGTAAGACTAATATTTTTGATTTTGGATTGATAGCTTCTCTGGGCCTCACTGTACTATCAGTGGTATTACTTGTAGTATTTGGTATTTTCCAGGTTGTAACAAATTTCAAAGAATCATTATTAGGCCTTATTGCATTATTAGTGTTAGCAGGCATCTATTTCGTGTCAATGGCTATGGCTTCAGGTGAAGTTACAGGTATAATGGCAGCAACAGTGGAAAAAGTTGGTGGAGTTTCTCCAGCAGCACTAAAATTCATTGATGGTTCCATAACTACTTCTTTAATTATCTCCATCGTATCCGTCCTCGCTCTCGTTCTTAGTGAAATTCGTAACTCCTTCAAATAGTTTAGTCCATGGCAAAAAAGAATTCCAGAGATAGAATGAGTAACGAAATCAATGCCGGCTCAATGGCCGATATCGCTTTCTTGCTTTTAATATTCTTCCTCGTCACTACAACCATTGCAGAGGACAAAGGTATCACTGTAAAATTGCCGCCCTGGTCTGAAGAAGATCCAGATATTACTAAGTTAAAATCAAGAAACGTTTTTGCCGTGCTTGTAAATGCCCAAAATGATTTGCTCGTAAGAGGAGAACCTATGGACATAGACATGCTCAGAGAAAAAACAAAAGAGTTTATCATAAATCCAACTAAAAGGGAGGATCTTTCGGAAAGACCTACAAAAGCCATTATTACATTAAAAAATGACAGAGGAACCAATTATGAGACCTATGTTGGAGTGTATAATGAATTGAAGGCCGCTTATGATGAACTTTGGGACGAGATGTGTCTTAGAAAATACGGCGTAAAATACAGTGAAGATTTACCCCTTGCTTGGAGAAAATCTATAAAAGATGAAATCCCAATGGTTTTATCAGAAGCTGAACCTACTAATTTTGGAGAAGAAAAATAATTAGATTTGAACCTTATCCGTTCAATCTCATTTTCCCACTTTTTGTGGGAGCAAAATGATTAACTATGTCTAAGTTTTCAAAAGGAAAAAAGAAGCCTCAGCCGGCAATTAGCACGGCCTCGTTACCCGATATCGTTTTCATGTTGTTGTTCTTCTTCATGGTGGTTACTAAATTACGTGATTCAGAATTGATGGTGAAGGTGTCAACCCCTTTCGCTACACAACTTACCAAACTGGAGGACAAATCTTTAGTGAATTATTTGTACATTGGAAGACCCGTAGAAAAGTATAAAGGTACTTACGGTACAAAACCAAGATTACAATTAGGTGATAAATTCGCTAATATTAATGAAATTCCTATCTTTTTGGAGCGTTTTCGTGTGAAAATACAGGAAGGCCAAAGAACCAAGATCACTACTTCCTTAAGAGTAGATGGTCAGGTGACAATGGGTATAGTTCAGGATGTAAAAACTGAACTAAGAAAGGCTAATCAACTTAAAATAAATTATTCAGCTAAGAAAAAACCTGATTAATTTTTACTTTAAAAGTTATTAAAGAGGCTGTCTAATTAGATAGCCTCTTTTTTTTTGCTACAATGGGAAATTTATCCGCCAGGGGCATGATAGCTAGATACATGTCACCCCTCTGGGGTCAGTCAAATATAAATGACCCCAGAGGGGTCACACGTTTATAGCGTTTTTGCCGCCAGGAGCATGACGGTATAATGGGGAAAATGGTACCGCCAGGGGCATGATAGTGTATTGGTAAAATGGTTCCGCCAGGGGCATGGTAGTACAATGTGGAAATGGTTCCGCCAGGGGCATGATGGTACAGGGTGGAAAATGGTTCCGCCAGGGGCACGGTAGCTATATACATGTGACCCCTCTGGGGTCAGTACATTGTAGAAATCATACCGCCAGGGGCAGTTTTAGAAAGACTCTTTTTTACCTTAATCTATTTGACTCCTGAACGGTTCTTTCGTCTTTTCTTATACTGAAAATGGCTAATATCGTTGCTATAAGGCCAACAAAAAAACTAATAATCAGAGGTGTATTATCATTGTTTTCGGCGTATTGATTTTTATTTATAAATAGTACAATGATTATTCCTGTTACATATAATGGTAGAACCAACCAGGTGGATAAACTTATTTGAAGTTTTCGTTTTTTGTACATGAAAATGATGATTAGACTGACCAATGCTGCTATGGCAAACGCAAAGTGTTCCCATATCCCTAATAGATTCATGGATATAAATCCTGCCGATATTGCGCCCAAAAGCAAAAAAAGGGTCTGAATTCTTTGTATCATCTCACAAATAATTTAAAGATTAATAAATGACTTTGTTTTATGAACTCATAAAAAGTTCGGGTATAAAGGTAATAGGTTTGTTCTATTCTCTTTGCCTATGTTTAGCTTTAATTTGTAATTTCGTTTCGTTTTTCTTTGTACATTGTTGCTCAGAGAATTCTTCAAAAGTATATTTGCTACTTATTTAAAATAAATGGTTTTTAACATAGCATTTTTTAAGAATGGTGGAATGAATCATTGGATGCTCATCGCATTTGTGTGGTTGATGTCTGTTTTGTCGCCTATTTATGGACAAAAGTCACCTTCCTCCACCGAGGACAAAAGAGTAAAGGTTCTCTTTGCAAAAGATTTTCTTATCTCGCAGGAGGGTGAAAATAGTATTCAAAAATTAGTAGGAGAGGTTGAGATGAAACAGAAAAATATTCGAATGTATTGTGACTCGGCCATCATACAAAATGAAACCCTTGTGTGGGCTTATGGCAATGTTGTTTTCTGGGAGGGGGACTCTATAAAAGTGTTTTCCAATGCCATGGAATTTAATAGCGATTCGAGTATTGCTAAATTAATAGGTAATATTCAACTCAATAAAAACAAATCAAAACTTTTTACGGATACACTGCTCTATGATTTAAATAGAAAATTGGCTACCTATAAAGATGGGGGTATTTTCTATTCCGGCGAAACTCAGCTGAGTAGTAAACAGGGATCTTATAATACAGAAACTTATTTCGCCGCTTTTAAAGATAGTGTCGTTGTCATTGATTCTGATTTTGCTCTACGTGCCGATACCCTAACTTTCGATACAGATAAGGAGATCATTTATTTTAATGCTCCCACCAGACTTAAAACAGATAGTGCAGAAATCTATACTGAAAGTGGTTTCTATGAGACCATTTCAGGAAAAGCAGATTTTATACAGAAAGCACAATACAAAAAGGGGGGGGAAACTGCTACCGCAGATACCATTAGATTATTAGAAGACCAGAAAAAATATCTGCTCCTCGGGCAAGCTAATTTATCAGATTCCTTACACGCGGCAACAGGTGATATTATTATTTTTTCAGAAATTTCTGATCAATTAGATATTTATGGAACAGCTCATTATATTGATTATGAGAAAGACCAAAATATAAAGGCCGATTCCATTCGGTACAATAAAAAGGAAGGTACTTATACAACCCGGGGAAGATCCTTAATTATTGATCCTCCTCAATTTTTAGAAGCTGATCAAGTGGATTACCAGGAATCTACAGGTTTCGGTTTGGCCTTCGGAAATATTATTTGGAGAGATACTTCAGAAAATATTACGCTCTATTGCGATTCTTTACTATATCAAAAAAGTAAAGAATACTTTAAGGCTTTTAATAAAGTTAATGAAAGACCTCTGATGATGGTTTTACTTGATAATGATTCTTTATATCTTAGTGCTAAAAACCTTTTCTCTATCAGACCCGATACAACTGGAATGGATTCTACCCGCATTTTTGTAGCTGATCAAGAGGTTAGAGTTTTTAAATCTGACTTGCAGGCTGTCTGCGATTCCCTTTCCTATAATCCTACCGATAGCTTGATTTCTATGTTCAAAAATCCGATAGCTTGGACAGATACCAGTCAGTTTTCAGCAGATACACTTATTTTAACTAACGGTAAACAAGGGATTAAGGAAATTAATCTTACAGGAAATAGTATTATTGTCAATGAGTTAGATAGTATTTTTTATAACCAGATTCAGGGTAGAACTATCGATGCATTTTTTGTTGATAAAAATCTTGATCTTATGTCAGCTAAAGGAAATGCTGAAGTAGTTTACTACATAAAGGACGAGGAAGACGCTTATTTGGGCGTAGATAAAACATCGTGCGGTATGATGAATATTATTTTTGGAGATAATGAGGTAGAAAAAATTGTATTTTATGTAAAGCCTAAAACACAGGTTTTACCTATGCTGAAAGCAGATCATTTGAAAATAAGATTGAGTGGGTTTAGTTGGAATGAAGACGCTAAACCAAAGTTTCCATTAGATGTTTTAAACGTTAGACAGCTTATTATGGCGACTAATCCTCAACCTGATGCAGAATTTCAAAACATAAAAATAAATGAAAATTAAAGGTATATTTTTTTTATTGTTTTTCTTTTTTAGCCACATTTTTTTGACTTCAACACTATTTGCAAACCGGGTTCCATCTCAAAATGACATAGCAAGAGTTAATCAACTTGTGGAAAACAGGAATTTTTCTGAAGCTAAAGATAGCTATCACCAGTGGATAGCGTTAGGTTTTAAAAGTAAATGGATATTTTACAATCTAGGCTTGTTATATGAAAAAACGGGTAATATTGGTAATGCGATGTATTACCTGAAAAAAGCAGAGAAAGTAGCTCTTGACGATGCTTTGATAAAAAAGAGAATTATTCTTTTACAGGAAAAGATAAAAGACAAGTTTATGATACCTATTGAAAATAATAGATTTATAGATCTGTTTTTGAAGCCTTGGAATTATTGGAGTTTAAAAGAAGCCGGTATATTTCTTATCATAAGTTTTTGGATATTTTCTTTGTATTTTCTACTTTTTAAAGTGTTTTCTTTGTCCGGAAGCTTTACATTTTATAAACCTGTACTTTTCATTCAAGTCGGATTGATATTATTTATTCTTATTCAAAGCATTAGAATTATTGAGTTTAGTAACAAAAGTGAGGCTATAATTTTGGGTGATGTGGTAGAGATACATGAGGGGGCTGATAAATTAAGCCCTAAAATTCAAACAGTACACGCTGGATTGCCTGTACTGTTTGAAGATAAAATAGGAGATTGGATTAAGATAAGATTATATAACGGCCAAATTGGATGGTTGAAAAAGAACCAGCTGTCGGCTATAATCTAACATTAAATTAATCTTCTTTAGCAGCTTTAGGTTTCTTAGCAGCTTTTGGCTTTGCTTCAGCTGAAACCACAGCATCAGCTATGGGAGCTGATTTGCTTTTACCCTGTGGTACTTCTAAAATGGGTGCTTTAGGATCCAGGATACTAACATACGTTCTGTTATCTTTTTTACGGCGAAATACTACCGTACCATCGATATCAGCATGTAAAGTATAGTCTTTCGACAAGTAAACGTTATCACCTGGGTGAAAACGAGTACCGCGCTGTCTCACCAAAATATTACCCGCTCTGGCATATTCACCACCGAATAATTTAACGCCTAATCTTTTACTTTTGCTATCCCGTCCATTATCTGAACTACCCGCACCTTTTTTATGTGCCATTTTTTCGTAAATTTAAAGGATGAATAATTACTTTGAAGAAATACCTGTGATTTCAATTTTAGTAAAACACTGGCGGTGACCATTTTTTACTTTAAAACCTTTTCTTCTTTTCTTGCGAAATACAATTACCTTATCTCCTTTTTGTCTGTTTAAGACCGTTGCACTCACTGATGCCCCAGGAAGGGTAGGTTTACCCAATGAAACGGTGCCGTTGTCATCAACCAGGTGTACCTGGTCAAAACTAACAACATCACCATTTTCGTTACTTAGCTGGTGGACATAGATCTTTTGACCTACCTCGACTTTGAATTGTTGACCAGCTATGGTTACAATTGCGAACATGTTATTTCGATTTAGATAATAAAACGCAAATATACAGGTAATTTTATAGATTCAAAGAAAAATAGAGGAATTTTACTTAAGCGTTGGAGAATTAAATGATATCTTCTAGTTGTAATTCGAATTCAAGGAATTGATTATCTCTCTGAATTGATATTCTCATTTTCTTGCCTATTGATCCCCTAAATTTGTTATTTATCATGTCTAACGAAAGTATTCCAGTAGATAGACCATTGATTTTTTTTATCCTATCACCTATTTGTAGTCCACTTTTGAATGCTGGTGTATTTTCAATAATTCTTAAAATGGTAAAAATATTTAGGTTTTCCCCTGATGCCCCAATAATGAGGCCACTGCGGTCGTAGGGTCGTTGTTTTATATTTTTAGGACTTTTGCTTACTATCATTTTCGATGTATTATAATCAAATATAACTTTTGAAAAGGCCGATAAAATGTTATTTCCTATAATTCCATCGCGGGGTGTTATCATCAGAGAATCGAAAAATATGGGTTTTTGTTGAAACTTTGTAATTAGTTCGGGAAAGGATTTTGATGCGAACTGAAAGTTTTTTATTCTACCCACATAGCCTTCTAATTTACCACCAAGCCCCAATCCTATGGGACTGTTAAGCATTTTCACCTGAGCATTTTTCAAAGAGTCTATGGAGGTATATAATAAAAGAGATAAACCAGCGCCTGTATCAATTAAATAGTTTAATGTATTGATTTCCTCTCCATATAAATGAGTGGTACAACGAATATATGGCTTGCTTTTTATTAGGGTAAATGGCAATAAATCAACATTTTCTTTGTTTATTTTTACCTTATTTTTAAAATAAACAGGGCTGTAAAAAGTGACCATCTGTTTTTGATAATCTATTTGTAAGGTAAACCGTTTAAGGAAATCGGCACCTAATATACCATGAATCTGTAAACCACTATATTCTTCAAAACGGAAATAATCTTCTTCCAATACTAAAATAGATCGATGAGTTGCCTGTAAATCGCCCATTTGTAAAGAAATGTTTTTTGACAAATAGGCGTATAACTCTTCCTGCATATCGGCACCGTAAAGGGTGTATCTTTTCTGATAATCGATGTTTAGAAAATCGGCAATTTCCTTTTTGGTAAGAATGGAATATTCGGCCCCGGTATCTAAAATGAAAGTAAGAGGTAGCAGATTATTGAAAAGAACAGAAACGAGTATGAAATTTCCTTCAAAGCGAAAGGGCACTTCTTCTTTTGTAAAAGTTCGATGTTGAGCTAAATCAAATACCTGACCAGTAGCCTTATTCGAAAATAACGCCAGGAAAACAGCAAGTAATATAGAATGCTTAGTCAAATAAAAGACATTTATTTTGCTTAAAAGCATACCTTGTTTTTGATTGATTTAAACAATTTATTTACAAAAAAGATGAAATCAGGAAATGGTATTTTTTATTTTTCTGATTTAGTAAAGATTTATCCATTTAAGGTTTGATTTTGTAGATTTGTTACAGATTAGCTTTTAATAAATGACCATGAATGGAATTAATTATATTATTACAATTTTAGGGACAATAAGTTGTTTGTTATCCTGCGAGGTAGATGAATCATTGTATCTCGACAAGGCATCGAACCCCGCACACCTGCACAAAGCACAGAAAATGCTGACAGATGTTATGGTGCATGACATCTTTTCACCTCCCGTAGCGAGTAGAATTTATGTTTATTCAAGCATAGCGGCTTATGAAACCATGGTTTCAGGCAATCCCGGCTTTATTTCATTAGCTGGACAATTAACGGCGTTAGATAAAATTCCAGCGCCCGATAAAGGGCATAAAATATGTTTTCCCGTTGCTGCCGTGCATGCTTATGTCATGGTAGGTACCAGGCTCATATTTTCTGAAGATAAAATGGATGATTTTATTTCGGAAATGAACAAAACCTATAAAGAGGCAGGGGTTCCTAAAGGTGTTTTAAATCAATCTAAAAAATATGGAGAACAAGTAGCTAAGCATATCATAGCGTGGGCTGATAAGGATAATTACAAGCAAACAAGGACTTTCCCAAAATATTCAATAGACGAGGATCCTACGCGATGGCAGCCAACACCACCGGCCTATATGGACGCTGTAGAGCCAAGCTGGAATAAAATTCGCCCATTTATCATGGAAAGAGCCAGTCAATTTGCCCCTCCTCCACCTACACCGTTTAGTTCAGATGTAAACAGTCAATTCTATAAAGAGGCAATGGAGGTTTATAATTTAGGTAATGATTCTATTTCGGTAGAAGAAAAGAAGGATATTGCCAGTTTTTGGGATTGCAATCCATTCGTAAGTCATTTTTCCGGACATGTCATGTTCGCAACAAAGAAAATTTCACCAGGTGGACATTGGATTGGCATTACAAAATTAGCTGCTCTAAAAGCTAAATTGGATTTTATGAGAACGGCGGAAGCTTATGCATGGGTTTCTATAGGATTAGCTGATGCCTTCATTTCTTGTTGGGATGAGAAATACAGATCCGAACTAATTAGACCTGAAACATACATTAATAAATACATTGACGATAAATGGATGCCCACCCTTCAAACGCCTCCTTTCCCTGAATACACCAGTGGCCATAGTGTAGCTTCTGCCACTTCTGCAGAAATTTTAACTCATTTATTTGGTGAAAATTTTGCTTACGAAGATTCGGTAGAAAAAGAGTTTGGTTTACCGACAAGAAGGTATCAGTCGTTTAAGCAAGCGGCATCAGAAGCAGCTATGAGTCGATTATGGGGCGGTATCCACTATATGCCAGCTATAGTAAATGGTTCTCAACAAGGGAATAAATTAGGATCATTTATTGTTAAAACCCTAAAAACCCAAAAGTAATGGCATTATTAAAAAAGTATATATGGGTTCTGCTGGGTCCTGTTTCATTTCTGATAATGAGTTTCTTACCCGTGCCAAAAGGAATCACTCCTGAGGCATGGAAGGTGCTGGCGATGGCCTCTTTAATGTTGATTTGGTGGATTTCAGAGGCAGTGCCCATTGCGGTCACTTCCCTTTTACCTTTAGTCCTGCTTCCTTCTATGGGGGTCGCTAAATTAGAGGCAGCTGCAGCACCCTATGCTAATCCCGTCGTTTATCTTTTCATGGGAGGATTCGTTATTGCGCTAGCCATGGAAAAATGGGCCTTACATAAACGTATTGCCTTACAAATCGTAAACTTGACAGGGACAAATGCCAATGGTATTATTGGCGGATTTATGATGGCGACTGCTTTTATAAGTATGTGGATTAGTAATACCGCAACCGCTATCATGATGCTTCCTATTGGTTTGTCTATTATAACTTTGATGCAAAATCAAATTAGTCCAGATAAGGAAAATGAAAAGGGCCTTCGGAATTTTTCTATTTCTATGATGCTGGCTATTGCCTATGGGGCAAATATAGGAGGCACAGCAACCATTATTGGAACGCCACCAAATGTTGTATTTGCAGGTTATATGAGAGAAAATTTTAATGTAGAAGTTACTTTCCTGACCTGGATGATGATTGGAACGCCATTTGCCATAATCTTGTTGATTTTTACCTATTTTCTTACCGTAAAGGTGCTTTTTCCTAATAATTTAGGAAATTTTGGTGGTGCCAAAGAAATAATTAACAGCGAATTAAAGGAACTTGGTCCTATGACAACAGGTGAAAAATTAACCTTGTTTATTTTTATTTCTACTGCCTTATCCTGGATTTTTAGATTGCAAATTGATGCCATTTTTCCCTCCATAAAAATTTCTGATACAACGATTGCTTTAGTTGCTGCAATGTTGCTTTTCATCATTCCGGTGAGTTTACATAAAAAGGAATTTCTTTTGAATTGGTCCGATACTGAAAAATTACCATGGGGTATCTTACTCCTTTTCGGAGGCGGTCTTAGCCTGGCAGATTCTTTGGCAAGTACAGGGATTATCAATGTTATCGGTGACCAGTTTAAAGGATTAGATTCGGAAGGGTGGGTATTTATCATAGGATTAAGCACCGTTTCTCTTTTTTTAACGGAGGTTATGTCAAATGTAGCTTTAGTTACCATTTTTCTTCCTGTTGTAGGAGCTATCGCTATTGGTGCTGGTATTCCCCCCATACAACTTTGTATTCCAGTAACTATTGCTGCTAGCTGCGCTTTTATGTTTCCTATGTCAACACCGCCCAATGCAATCGTTTTTGCCAGTGGACGAATCACCATCGGTCAAATGGCGAAAGCTGGCTTTATATTAAATTTAATAACGATTTTGGTCATTG
>JBILDL010000237.1:0-4542 GCA_044352635.1 Saprospiraceae bacterium
TATCAGGATGACAGAGGAAGAAATCTGGCAAATCCAGTGGCAGATGCCTTAGAAACAGATAATATTTCAACAAACGCAAGAACCATTGGTAATTTTAATACCACATTTACCCTGGCAAAGGGATTAGAATTTAAAGTAAATCTTGGTGCGGATATATTTTCAGTAAGTGAAAACAGATTCGTTCCTAATTTCTTGAAAAGGGGTGAAAGTACCAACGGAGCAGCTGTTCTGGCCAGAGTTAATGGTCGCTCCTGGCTGGCAGAATATACGATGAATTATAATAAGACCATTGGAAATAACCAATTGAACTTTCTTATTGGAAATACTTATCAGGGCTTTTTCAGCGAAAGGATTTTCCTGTTTACTTTTGATTTTCAAGATAATAGAACAGGTTATCATTCCATAGCAGCAGGTCTGAATCCTCAACCTCCGGGAAACGGAGAATCAACCTGGGGGATGATTTCCTATTTGAGTAGAGTGAACTGGACGCATAAAGATAAGGTGCTTTTTACTTTAACAGGTAGAGTGGATGGTTCTTCTAAATTTGGCATTAATAATAAATATGGATTCTTTCCCTCCGCTGCTCTCGCTTATAAATTACATAAGGAATCTTTTATCTCTGATTTGGATATATTTTCAACCCTTAAGGTTAGATTAAGTTACGGCATCATAGGTAATCAGGAGATTGCATCTTTCTCATCATTGGCAACGATTGGTAATCTGGGAGAGGGTGTTTTCGATGGTACGGAATTTTATAAAGGGAAAGAACCTCTTCGCTATCCTAATCCTGATTTGAAATGGGAGAGAACTCATCAGGCAGATTTAGGCCTGGATATGGAATTCAATGACGGTAAAATTTCAGTTGTTTTTGATGTTTATCAGAAAAGAACGCGTGATTTATTACTTTATGCCCCATTGCCTACAACTTCAGGATTTGGATATTACCTCACAAATATTGGGGGATTAAAAAATACAGGGGTGGAATTGGCATTGACAACCACGAATATAGATTCTAAATTATTTTGGAGCACAACCTTTAATGTTTCCCATAATAGAAATATAATTACTGCTCTGGCGTCAGAAAGAGACATACCGATTGGGGGTATCCTAAATGTTCCAACAGGTTGGAGTATTTTGAAAAAAGGAGAGGCTATAGGAACTTTTTATGGGTATAAATCTGCTGGATTGTTTCAGTCTGCGGAGGAAATAAAATCTTCAGCAAAAATAAAAGGTCAAACGCCTGGTTTGGGCGACAGGAAATATGTGGATCTAAATGGAAGAGATGCTAAAGGGGTCTTAACAAATAGTCCGGACGGCTTTATTGATGAGGCTGATAGAGTGCCCATCGGTCAGGCAATGCCCGATGTAACTTTCGGAATTATAAATAACTTTAGATTTAAAGGATTTGACTTTTCCTTTTTTATTCAGGGTATGGCGGGTAATGATTTAATCAATGCCAATTTATTTGAAATCGGTTCCTTAAATGGTGAGACAAACGTCTTGAGGGAATATTGGGAAAATAGATGGACACCTCAAAATCCAAATACCATTTATCCTAAAGTTAATCCTTCTGAACGAAATATTTTTAGTGATGCTCAAGTTGAATCTGGTTCATTTATTCGTATTAAAAATATTTCGTTAGGTTATACCATACCAGCTTCTTTGTTGAAAAAGATTCGTATAAATCAGTTGAGGATTTATGCATCGGCCAATAATATTTACAATTTCACTAAATATAGTGGATTTGACCCCGAATTATTTGCTTTTGGTCAAAGTAGTTTACTCCAGGGGGTAGATTATGGCGGCTATCCCATGTCAAGAACCATTTTTGCTGGCATTCAAATTTCATTCTAATGTTAACATATAATAAATTTATTCCTACCAGAATAATATTAGTCTTTTCAATTCTGGCGATTTCACTCCCTACCTGTAAGAATTTACTGGTAGAAGATCCGAAAGATCAGGTTTTTATTGAGAATTTTTTCAAAACAGATAATGATGCTATCGCTGCCGTAAATTCCATTTATGCGGTGTTAAACTCAACAAGTTCTGCCCCAACCTTTGGCGGTGCTTTTCATAGTAGTTATTGGGTAATGTCTGGCTTGGCCTCCGATGAAATGGAAAATAGACTGGCTGGTTCCATCGAACTGGATGAGTTAGATCAATTTAGACACAAACCAGTAAATGGCACCGTTCGGGATTTTTGGATAAACGGGTACAAAGGAATCAGTAATGCTAATTTTGCCATTGCAGGAATTCAGGATATGAAAATGGATGAAAAACTAAAATCCAGGCTGATAGGTGAAGCACGATTCCTCAGAGGTTTACTATATTTTGATTTGGTCAGACTTTTTGGCGATATCCCTTTGATGCTGAGTATAACGGATCCGGTTTATCCTAAAAAAGCATTAACAGCAGCTATTTATGATCAGGTGATAGCAGATCTATCATTCTCAGAAAAAAATCTGCCCGCCTCTTATCCTGCAAATAATGGCAAAGGAAGGGCTACCTCCGGCGCTGCAAAAGGTCTTTTGGCGAAGGTTTTTTTAACCCAAAAAAACTATGCTAAGGCAATAACCTATTGTAAAGACATCATTGCGTCCGGGCAGTATAGTTTATGGGCGGATTTTAAGGACGCTTTTAAAATCCCAAATACAAATGGGAAAGAAGCTTTATTTACGGTCGGCTTTGGAACAGGAAATAATAGCATCTCCTTTTGGGAAGTTGGCCAATTTAATGTTCGGCTTCTTCCCAGAGAACTTACAGAATCTGTAGCGAATATCAATGCACAAGGCTGGCAGGTGGCCACTAAATCCTTGTTAAATGCTTATGATCCCCTAGACCGACGCAGGGAAGTTACCCTGATAACGGAGGTTTCGTCAAAAAATGGAGGTAAAATTACGATCGAACCTCATATTCAAAAATATTGGGACAAAATCACAGAACCGCAAGGTGGAAATACTGAAAACGATTTTCCCTATTTACGCTATGCCGATATTCTATTAATGTATGCCGAGGCCCTTAATGAACAAAATAACGGCCCTACTACTGAAGCTTATGATGCAATTAATGCCATAAGAAAAAGAGCCAGGTTTGATGGTACAAAGGAAAGGCCAATTTTGCCTAATCTAAGCGGATTGAATTATACTCAATTTAAGGAAAGGTTGTTAAATGAACGACGTCTTGAATTTGTTGGCGAAGGTCAAAGATGGTTTGATTTGGTGCGTTTCAATCAATTGGAGTCTGCTGTGAAGGCTGCAAAATCTAAGGCTATACCTATGGCATTTCATAAATTGTTCCCCATACCGCAGGAGGAAGTTGATTTGAATAATAATTTATTACCCCAGAATCCTGGTTATTAATATCTAATTATGGCTTTTGTAGGTATAGATGTTGGTGGTACCAGAATTAAATTGGGCTTGGTAAAACAAAAAAAAATGGTTAGTTCCTCCGTTTTTGAGGTGAAGAATAATCATTCGTTGGAAGCCAATTTGCCTCTGATAATAGAGGAAATTAAAGCACTGAGTTTTGCTTTTGATGCATCAGAACCTATTGAGGGTATCGGTATGGCGCTTCCCTGTCTGATAGATCATAAAAGGAATAAAATTCTTTCTGATTATGTAAAATATCCTGATGCAAAAAATATGGATCTAGAAGCTTGGTTTAATCCATTTTATAATGTTCCGTTTATTATTGAAAATGATGCCAGAGCAGCATTGGTTGGAGAAATAGAAGGGATTGAACAGGGAACAAAGGATGCGGTTTTGGTAACCTTTGGCACTGGCATTGGGACGGCGGTTCTTTCAAATGGGACCATGCTTAGAGGGTTTAACCAGTTCGCTGGTAATCTTGGCGGTCATCAAACTATTGATATTTTTGGGGATAAATGCAATTGCGGTGATATCGGTTGTTCCGAATCTTTAGCATCTGGTTGGGCTTTACAGTCCATTTTAGAGACCGAAAAGTCGTATGAAATGAGTAGCCTTTCCAAGGTCAAAAATCCTCAGATGAAGGATTTATTCAAAGCAGCTGCCGAAGGTGATACATTGGCCAAGTCCATTTACAACAGATATCTAAAAGCTTGGTCATACACACTGAAAAATCTGGTCTATGCTTATGATCCCGAATATTTAATATTGGGAGGAGGGGTTATGACAGATGGCGAAAATTTAAGAGAGTATTTTCAGACTTTTATAGACAAAGCCAGCTGGTTAAGTCATTTAACGGTAAAAGTGGTTTTAGCACAAAATCCCGATTGGGCAGGTGTCATAGGCGCTGCCATTTTAGCACAAGAAAAAGAAATAGCACATTGAGGCAGGAATACGATAAATATCCAACGGTTAATATCCCTGGGAATTGGAATTTACCACAGGGTTGGGATGCTATAAAACAAGCGTTTTCTGGTAGTATATCACCATTGGAAAATTTTAAAAAGATGATGGTAGTTGAAACCTATCAGGGAGCGCCAATCATTGAATTAGCTAAGTATTTTCAAGAAATATTTAACACTGATAAGGTTGTTTTAACAACTGATCTCTATTT
>JBILDL010000238.1:0-4513 GCA_044352635.1 Saprospiraceae bacterium
AATGAGGTAATGGCAGATGTTTCAGATGATGATAAATATTTAGAGATTGAAGCAACAGGTTTTCAATTTGGTTGGAATTTAAGATATCCTGGTGCTGATGGTCTGATCGGTGAGAAGAATTATAAATTGATTTCAAGCGAGAATCCATTAGGTCAGAACTGGAAAGATGAGAAAAATCTTGATGATTTCCTGGCAACTGAACTTGTTCTTCCTGTTGGGCAAAAGGTTAGGGTTAGAATTACAGCACAAGATGTTCTTCATAATTTTTATCTTCCACATTTCAGAGTTAAAATGGATGCCATTCCTGGTATGCCTACTTATTTTGTGTTTACACCGTCGAAAACTACAGAAGAATATCGTCAGGAACTTAAAAAATATCCGGAATATAATGTTCCCGATCCTGCAGATCCTGCGAAAATGCTATGGGAAACTTTTGAATATGAACTGGCTTGTGCGGAATTGTGCGGTCGTGGTCACTACAGTATGAAACGCCCTGTAAAAATTGTTTCTCAAGAGGAATATGATACTTGGTTAGCCTCTCAATCTTCATATTATTTTTCCAATATTCGTTTTAAAGAAAGTGATCCCTGGACAGATAAATTATTTGAGACAGAGGTGTCTTCAAAGAAAGAAGCGTTAAACACAGCTTTTGTTTTCGATAACATTGGCAAAGAATTACCTATAGATGCTCTAAGTTTCAAAGGTGATAAGGATTTTAGTCTAACAGGTTCTTCTAAAGATCAATTGGTTTTATTAGCTGAAACACTAAAATCCAAACAAGGTAGTAGTGTTAATTTAGCGGTTACCATTCCTACTGAGAGCGATAATGTGATTGCAGAAGCAAAAACAAAGCTGATTTTGGATGTTCTATACGCTAATGGCGTTAACTCATCTCAAGTTGACTTATCACCTGTTTCTATAGCTACTGAAGACAATACGACAACTAAATGGGTATTTACTCTGTTAGGTGCTGGACTTTCATTATAATCAAAACAAACAAAAAAAATCAGAACTAATGGCAAATGTATTAACTGCTGCTCCACATTCAGAAGAAGATGTTTTGATTGAACAAATGGGATATGATGATCATTTCCATGAGCACCATGATGGTGACAAGTTTCAATCTAATTTTATTACTACCTATATCTTTAGTCAAGATCATAAAATGATCGCTAAACAGTTCCTCATTACAGGTATGTTTTGGGGTGTTATTGGTGGATTAATGTCTCTTGTATTCAGACTTCAACTCGGTTTTCCTGAAGAAAGTATGGCTTGGCTTAAACCCGTTTTAGGCAAGTGGATTGAGATTAATGCTGAAACAGGTATGGGGGCTCTTTCACCAGACTTTTATTATGCATTAGTTACTATGCATGGTACTATTTTAGTGTTTTTTGTACTTACTGCCGGATTAAGTGGTACTTTTAGTAATCTCTTAATTCCCCTTCAGTTAGGGGCTCGTGATATGGCCTCTCCATTATTGAATATGATGTCTTATTGGTTTTTCTTCCTTGCTGGACTCATTATGTTCATATCTTTATTCCTAAATACGGGACCTTTTTCTGGTGGTTGGACAGCTTATCCTCCATTAAGCGCCTTGCCACAGGCGAGCTCTGGTTCCGGTGCAGGTATGACTTTATGGTTAATAAGTTTGGTTTTCTTTGTAGTATCAGTGCTTTTAGGTGGTATAAATTATATTACTACCGTTTTAAACCTTAGAACCAAAGGAATGAATATGTGGAGAATGCCACTTACTATATGGGCATTTTTTGTTACAGCTATTTTGGGTCTGTTATCTTTCCCCGTATTAGCTTCAGCATTCTTTTTAGTAATGTGTGATAGAGGTTTAGGAACCAGTTTCTTTTTAAATGAAATCTTTATTGGTGGTCAGGCATTAGATCATGTTGGTGGAAGTCCTGTCTTATATCAGCATTTATTCTGGTTTTTAGGACACCCTGAAGTATATATCATTATTTTACCTGCCATGGGTATTGTTTCTGAAGTACTTGCTGTTCATAGCCGCAAGCCAGTATTCGGTTATAAGGCGATGGTGTTTTCTATATTAGCTATTGGATTTTTATCTTTCATAGTGTGGGCTCACCACATGTTTATGTCAGGTGTAAATCCGTTTATATCTAATTTCTTTGTTGTATTTACCTTAATTATCGCAGTTCCTTCGGCGGTTAAAGTGTTCAATTGGATTGCTACTTTATTTGGTGGAAATATTAGATTTACCGCTGCTAGTTTATTCGGAATTGGTTTCGTTTCTATGTTTATCTCAGGTGGTTTAACTGGTATATTCTTGGGTAATTCAGCGATTGATATTCAGATGCACGATACCTATTTTGTGGTTGCTCACTTTCATATCGTTATGGGTGTTGCTGCATTTTTTGGAATGTTTGCAGGTGTTTATCACTGGTTTCCTAAAATGTATGGTAGATTTATGAATGAAACACTGGGTAAATTGCATTTCTGGGGTACTATGATTGGTGCATATCTTATATTCTGGCCTATGCATTATATAGGTATGGCAGGTGTTCCAAGAAGATATTATCGTTTTGATACCTTCCAGTCTTTTTCCCAGTTCGACGATATGAATAAGTTTATTACTATTGCCGCTATCATAACTTTTGGATTTCAGTTGATTCTTATTATTAACTTCTTTTACAGTATTTGGTATGGTAAGAAGGTTACTGAAAAAAATCCTTGGGGTGCAACTACATTGGAATGGACTACTGAAGTTGATCCGGGACACGGTAACTGGGCTGGTAAACTTCCTGTTGTTCACAGATGGGCTTATGATTACGCTAAAGATGGACAAGAGTTTATTTCTCAGATAACACCTTTGAAAGAGGGTGAAACAGAGACACATTAATTCTTATATCGGTTTTTATTTAGTTGAACTAAATTTGAATAAATAATGAACCTGCAATCAGGTGCTCTAAAAGGAGAGAAAAAACAATGGCTTTTAGCTATCATCGATTTTACTCAATTGGTAAAACTTCGTTTGACTTTGACCGTTGTTTTTTCTGCTCTTATGGCTTATTGGATTGCCTTACCTATTGATCGTTCGCTGACCTATAAATTATTCTCCATTTTTTTTGGTGGATTTTTAATTACAGGAGCGGCTAATGCGTTAAACCAGGCTTTAGAAAAAGGATACGATGCCAAAATGGCAAGAACGGTAAACAGGCCTTTGCCGTCAGGAAGGATGGATGAATCAACAGCCGTTTTAATTGCTGGGGTAATGAGCGTATCCGGTCTTATTATTTTGGCGAATTTAAGTCTTTGGTCTGCTTTATTAGGGGCTATTTCTTTATTACTTTATTCCTTTGTGTATACTCCACTAAAGAGAGTTTCTTCTTTTGCTGTCTTTGTCGGAGCTGTTCCAGGTGCGTTACCTGTTTTAATTGGAACTGTTTCAGCGCAAGGTGAATTAACTACATTAGGGTTGAGTTTATTTGCTATTCAATTTTTTTGGCAATTTCCCCATTTTTGGGCTATTTCCTGGTTAGGTCACCAGGATTATATTAAAGCGGGTTTTAAGATTACACCTAGTTTAGGTGATGTTCCTACAAATACGACTGGTTTTCAAGCTTTTATTTATTCTTTATTTCTTGTTCCTGTTTATTTTTTAAGTCAGTATTTTAATATTTCAGGGAATACAGCTTTACTTTTGTTTCTTGTATTCTCATTAGTATATATCATATTGAGTTACAGGTTATATTCGGCGAACAATAAGATGGCTGCTTTAACTTTATTATTCTTTTCGTTTTTTTATATTCCAATTGTTTTGGGTGTATTTTTAATGGATAAACTAAATTAAAAGGTTATTAAATGTCAACATTAGAAAATACAGTATATAGCAGGAATAAGATTCATCCTCAAAAATTTGCACTCTTGGTAAGTTGTGCAAGTGTTGTTATGTTGTTTGCAGCATTGACAAGTGCATATGTTGTTCGTCAGGCAGCAGGCAATTGGCTTGAGTTTCCAATGCCTGTTTTGTTTTTATATAGTACACTCACATTAATTGCAAGTAGTTTTACCTTACATTTTTCTTATAAGGGTTTTTTGGCAGGTAATGTTAAGTTATATAAATATTTATTACTTCTTACTTTTACTTTGGGCGTCCTTTTTATTTACTTACAATATAAAGGTTGGATGGCGTTGGTAGCCATGGGGGTTGAATTAGGTACAAATCCATCAGGATCTTTCTTATATGTGTTGTCAGGTTTACATGCTGCGCATATTTTGGGTGGTCTCGCTGCTGTTTTTGTGGCTATTTTACATGCTTTTATTTTACCTTATGAAGTTTCTGAGAAGCGTAAATTGCGTTTTGAAATGACACAAATATATTGGCATTTTGTTGATATATTATGGATATACTTAATCGTTTTCTTGTGGTTGCAACAGCAATCTTAAGGAATCATTTTAATTTTTAAAATTTTAGGAATGGAGACAAATGAAAATGTGCTACATCAGCATAGTGAAAATCATGGCGGTTCTTGGGAAGGAG
>JBILDL010000239.1:0-4481 GCA_044352635.1 Saprospiraceae bacterium
TTGAAAAAAATCACCGTCGAAATCTTTCGCAATATCAGATAATAGCTCCCCGGGAAAATCCATATTTAAAGAATTAAATTGATATTATTACTGTAGTAAAAGCTGGTAGTGGTTTGTGACAAAGGACGTCTGGTTCGAATGTATTGCCATAAGAGTAAGGTACATAAAATGCCAATTATCCAGGGTAAAATGCGCCAGAATCTGCCCTTTAAACCAGGAGCACCGAATAACTTCATTCTTTTCCCAATTTTTTCGGTAGTCTTATGCTCGCAGGTAAAGGCCCCTCATCACTTCCGTAGGTAAGATTAACATCGTCAAGAACCAAATCTAATATGGAATCCTTCCCCCTTTTGTACCCATCCTTCAATTTATGACCGTAAAACCCACTGAGTGTATTCCAATAAAAGGCGGTAAAACTTCCTCTTAAATCTCTTATCAGATAAAAAATAGGCGCTTGCACCTCCTTTTCAATCATCTTCATAAGAATCATGCCCTGGGTTTTCGATAAATTTCGCAGAGGAGTTTCAAACTCATTTTTCAGTTGATCCTGAAGTTCCTTGGTATATTTTCTTCTTTTACCCTTTCTCATTTCCGCCGTTTGCCGTTGAACTTCCTTGAAAATTCGGATTGCTTTTTCCGCGTAAGGATACACCTGATAGGCATACCTCCTATATCTTTGGTACTTATTATATTCTTCCATACTGGAGAATTCCCTTCTTGAGGTTACCGTCATGTCACCAAAATTTGCTAATACAATGGTGTCTCCACAATCATCGAGGATATATTCAAATATATCTCCATTGATAAGAAGGGTCTTTTTCTCCTGGGCCTGAAGGTTGGAGAGAAAAAAAATGCTGAGGACCAGCCACAAGATTCGCATAAGCTAGGATCTAATTTTATACAAATATACAAATATAATAAATCGAATGTTTTCAGCAGGTCGACAAATCCGGTGTTTTGTCCTGCATAAGGGAATGTAAAACAGAGTTATTCCCATAAAATCATGGGATATTTAATCTTTTCTAAGTCCAACCTAACAATATGCTAATGAATGTTTCATCAAAGCCGGTTTCTATCCTTTTCATTGCAAATAGTGCTTATTTTTTACATCATTACTATGAACACCTCCTCACATTTTTCACATCATCAGGATATCGAGTTAGTATCATTATTCCTTTGGACAATAATGCCATGGAAAATGACTTCCCAACAGATTACGACACTTACTTTTTACCATTTTTTCATGCCTATCAATTCAATGGTTTCCAACAAATTAAACTACATCTGGAACTTAGAAAGATATTTTTAAAAACAAAGCCATCTGTTGTTTTTTCCTTTACATTTAAAATATCTATTGCCGCTGCCATCGTTTGCAGGGAATTAAACATCCCATTAATTCCAACTTTCACCGGATTGGGCTTTTTATTTATGCATCAGAAAATCATTGCTAATGTGTCAGGTTTTTTATTAAAAAAAATATTCCAGCAATGCCCAATGATCCTTTTTCAAAATAAGGAGGATGGTCATTATTTCCTTAGGAACAAATGGATTCAAATTGAAAAAATGAATTTTATCTCTGGATCCGGCATTTGCCCAACTTATTACCAACCTATTACTTACCCTGAACATGCAAAAACCAGAGTAATTCTATATTTAGGTCGCATTCAATACGATAAAGGCTTACATTGTTTAATAGCCAGTTTAAAACGCCTTAAAAATGAAAATATTCCATTCCATTGTTTGATGGCAGGTAAAATAGGCGGAGGACATCCCACTGACATCCCATTAAGCAGGATATTGGAATGGGAAAAAGAGGGCATTATACAATATTTAGGTAATCATTCCGACGTTCGCCCATTAATGGCCCTTGCGAATATGATTGTGCAACCTTCCAAAAGAGAAGGCCTATCCAGAACTATTTTAGAGGCCCTTGCCTGTGGGCGACCCGTTGTTTCTTCCACTGCACCCGGATGTGCGGAATTAATCAGAGAGGGCGAGAATGGCTGGATTTTTCCAACAGATAACATAAAAGAGTTAACGATTTTATTCAAAAAAATACTGCTCATGCCCTACTCAAAACTTTTGTCTATGGCTAAGCAATCGCCAGGCAGTATTCCACCCCGCTACTTCAATCTGTCTATTCATCAAGGTTATGCCCTTTCCATAGAAAAGATTATGTGTTTGAAATCAAAAAAAAATGCAAACTATATCTAACTACATGACTAAAAAATTACTTTTCCTGAGTTACTATTTTCCACCTGTCCAAGTCAGTTCTTCCATTAGAATAAGGCATTTTTATGAAGGATTTATTGCCAACGGATTTACTATTTCTGTATTTACAGGAAAATTCCCAAAGAAAATGGCAGGAGAACATACTATAAATCTACCCATTTCGAAAATTTACCATATACCCCTTATTGGCTTGCGACGATTATTGTCAAATTTCATATTAACTCATTATACCTTACCTCTTTTGTGGAAAAAGAAGGTATTTATATCATCGCTTTTAACTTTTAGAAACCGCATTCCATTTAATATCATCATTGGAAACGGCGGCTTAATTTACCTTTGGATAGCTTATTTCAAGGCGGTTAAATGGATAAAAGACGATAAAATAACTCATATTTTTACTTCTTACAGCCCTATGGTTGACCATTCCATTGCTTTTTTATTAAAATGCACCTTTTCACACCTTCATTGGATGGCCGATTTCAGAGACTTACCCGTTGATGTTAAATACCCCCATTATTTGAATCATTCCTTCTGTAAATATTTTTTAAAACATTTACTAAAAAAAGCTGATGCTGTCATCACTGTTTCAAAGGGCATCGCTAATGAATTAGAAAAATTTTGTACAAAGATTAATATATACTCAGGTTGTATTTCTCCTGAAGAAGTACATCGTCCAACGATCATATCACCAAGCTTTACCATAAATTATACAGGCTCTATTTATCCTGATTATCAGGACTTATCTCCTTTAGTTAAAGTTATTTTATCGTTAATTGAGGAAGGTAAAATGAATAAAAAAGATATCATCTGGACCTATTGCGGCTTACATCCATGTCAATATGAGCAATGGCTGATTCCGCATTTTCCTAAAGAACAGATAGACATTAAAGCATATCTACCCCTTTCAGAAGCGCAGAAAAGGCAGCGGGAGGCAACGATAAATCTGGTACTAACCTGGAGTACCTCCGTTCAAAAAGGCATCTTAACCACCAAGCTTTTTGAATATTTAGCTACGGGAAAACCTATTCTGGTTCTAACAAATGGGGTATTAGAAACGGAGATGAAAAGAATTTTATCCTGTTATCAAACGGAAGGCTATTTTCAAAACAGTGAAAACAAGAGATTAAAAGACTGGATAACAACAATATATAAGGGTTGGAAAAATAACCAAATCCATCACTGTGATAGAAAAAAAATAGCTCAAAAGTTTTCTGAAAACGAGAGAAATGTACTAATAAAAAAGGTCAGCGATAGAACGCCGACCCGAAAAAACACCTAAAACCCTATTAACTAACCTAAAATTTATTTTACGCCTGAAATGATATTAATACTATCATTTAACTCTAAATTGTAAACTTAAAACATCAAATATTGATTTTTGTTTAAACTACGATACACAAAGTACGATTATAATTTAGAAAAACTCAAAATTTCTTCTAAAACTCGACGATTTTCGGATAATCTGGGCACCTTGTTCTGATTTCCGAATTTCATTTTTGATCGCATCCACCGATGAAATGTACCCTTATTTACACTGTGCAAGATAAGTTGCGTTATGGCCAAATTTGAAAATCTTTTGGCCTCATAATCAGAATTTATAGTTTGCAAATTTTTATCTAAAGAGACAGCGAAAAGTTCCACATTGGCGGGAGGATTTTCAAATTCAACAATCCATTCGTGAGCACCCTTTTCATTGTGAGATAAAAACTTAGGAGCTACAGTATATTCAATAGCAAAAACACCAAACTGCTGGCAAGTCAAAGCAAGCGCTTTGTCTGTATTTTCTACCATTACCTCTTCTCCAAAGGTATTTATAAACTGTTGAATTCTGCCAGTCACCTTTAATCTGTAAGGATTCAAGCTGGTAAATTCTACAGTGTCCCCAATCTTATACCGCCATAAGCCACTATTGGTAGTAATGACCATAGCATAATTGATATTTAGCGCTACCTCCGACAAAGGAACAGGAGAACTATTATACTCGTTATGAGCATCTTGAGGAATAAATTCATAAAATATGCCATTATTCAGCAGAAGGCGCATACCTGAATCTTCATCGGGGTGATCGCGGACAGCAAAAAAACCTTCCGTTGCATTGTAGGTTTCAATAAATTGAACACCAAGAAGAGGAAAAAGAGCTTTAAACTGTTCCTTATAGGGTAAAAAACTGACGCCACCATGGGTATAAAGTTGAAAGTTGGGCCAAACCTCCTGAATATGATTTTTCCCTGTAATGGCTAATATCCTGT
>JBILDL010000240.1:0-4475 GCA_044352635.1 Saprospiraceae bacterium
ATAGGATTGAACGAAAACATTACTATAACCACCTTCGCCAATGCCTATTATTTATCGAGATTAACCTGGCCGGGATTAATTAATTTACTTAATGATCCATCCACCGGAAACAAAATAGCTAATGGACTGACCAGCTTATCACAGATACAATCAGGAATTACCCTTAGATACCATTTCTAAGCAAGATTTTAATTTCACCTGTCTATTGTAAGAAAACTTATTTTAAAATACTGTAAATGAATATATTAGTATATATTTAAACCTTTTGCCATATCGTAAGTATCGCTAATTTAAGTTTTAGGTAAGGTTCATCAATGTTTAGTTTTGGTATATATTAAAGTGACTAATCAATAATTACGTCCGTCAAAAAGAAAAATAATTTTTACATGGAATCTATCATTTGGAATAAGTACAGTAAAACGATTACACAAGACGTAAGTCAACCGGCCGCACAGGCCATGCTTTATGCTATTGGGATGACTGAGGCCGACATGAAAAAGGCACAGGTAGGTATTGTGAGTATGGGATGGGAAGGTAATCCCTGCAATATGCATTTAAATGATTTGGCTAAAGTTATCAAACAAGGAGTTCAGGTTCAACCCAATTTATACGGTCTGATATTCAATACTATAGGTGTAAGTGATGGCATATCAATGGGAACAACGGGTATGCGCTATTCTCTACCTAGTAGAGATTTAATCGCCGATTCCATTGAAACAGTTGCAGGTGCACAGTGGTATGATGCTATTGTAGCGGTTACTGGCTGCGATAAAAATATGCCTGGAGCTATGATGGCTATGGCTCGTCTAAATCGTCCATCTATATTGGTTTACGGCGGTACCATTGCCCCAGGTTGCCATGCAAGTAAGAAATTAGACGTGGTTTCGGCCTTTGAAGCACTAGGTCAAAAAATTGCGGGAACCATTACCGATTCCGATTTCAAGCAGATCGTTCAGAAAGCCTGCCCGGGCCCTGGTGCTTGTGGAGGTATGTATACGGCCAATACTATGGCTTCAGCAATAGAAGCCATGGGTATGAGTTTACCAGGTAATTCTTCTCTGCCAGCAGATCATCCAGATAAGAAACAAGATAGTTTAAATGTTGGCGCAGCTATTGCGGAACTTATAAGATTAGATTTAACACCCTCCAAAATAATGACTGCCAAGGCTTTTGAAAATGCCATGCGCCTTATCACTGTCTTAGGAGGTTCAACCAATGCCGTCATGCATTTAATAGCTATATCAAAAGCTATGGGAGTGCCTTTAACCTTAGATGATTTTCAGAAAATAAGTGATACCACACCATTTTTAGCTGACTTAAAACCAAGTGGCAAATATGTTATGGAAGATTTATTTCAAGTAGGCGGTGTTCCTGGGGTTATGAAATGGATGTTACAAGAAGGAATGCTTCACGGTGATTGCATGACGGTTACGGGTAAAACAATGGCCGAAAATTTAGAACATGCACGTCCTTTAGATGAAGGACAAAAAGTAATTCATCCAATCAAAGAAGCCATAAAACCTTCTGGCCATATTCAGATACTCTATGGAAATTTAGCCACACAAGGTTCGGTTGCTAAGATAACAGGAAAAGAAGGAGAATACTTTCAGGGGCCTGCACAGGTATTTGACGGAGAAGAAGATATAAATCATGCTATCGCCAATAAAGAAATAAGGGAGGGGTCTGTTATTGTTATTCGTTACTGTGGTCCGAAAGGCGGCCCTGGCATGCCTGAAATGTTAAAACCAACTTCTGCCCTCATGGGAGAAGGTCTGGGTGATAAAGTAGCTTTAATAACGGATGGCAGATTTTCTGGAGGAACCCATGGCTTTGTAGTAGGCCATATTACCCCTGAAGCTCAGATTGGTGGAAATATTGCGCTGGTTCAAAATGGTGATATCATTACTATTGATGCCATAAATAATGTGCTTGAAGCCAATGTTGATGAAAAGGAATTTGAAAGAAGAAGAGCTACCTGGCAACCCAAACCTTCAAAAGCAACTACCGGTTACCTTAGAAAGTATGCTCAATTAGTATCTTCAGCGTCAGAAGGTTGTGTAACCGATGAAAAAATCATTTAAATCATGGAAAAAGTGATAAATAAACTAGTCGAAAACCAACCTGACCACTTTACAGAGGGAAAGGTAAATATCACTGGAGCAGAGGCTGTTCTTAAATGTTTAATTGCTGAATCAGTAAATACCATTTTCGGTTATCCCGGAGGTGCCATCATGCCTGTGTATGATGCCTTATACCATTACACGGACCGTATTAATCATATTTTACCCAGGCATGAGCAAGGGGCCATCCACGCGGCTGAAGGATATGCCCGCGTAACCCGAAAAACGGGTGTTGCTATGGCAACTTCTGGACCTGGCGCGATGAATTTAATGACAGGATTAGCTGACGCTATGCTTGATTCCACTCCTTTAGTTTGTATAACGGGTCAGGTTGCATCTACATTACTCGGTTCTGATGCATTTCAGGAAACAGATGTAATAAACTGTACCATGCCAGTTACAAAATGGAATCATCAGATTACCCATGCATCTGAAATTCCATCCGTTTTTGCCAAAGCCTTTTACATTGCCAATTCAGGTAGGCCCGGACCTGTGGTCATTGACATTACCAAAGATGCTCAAAATGAATTTTTTGATTTTGAATATTCACCCTGTACAAATATTAGAAGTTACCATCCATTACCCAAACTAAATGAGGATGAAATAACTTCTGCTGCTCAGATGATTAATAAGGCAAAAAAGCCTCTTATTCTTGCAGGGCATGGTATCCAGATAGCCAATGCCCAAAATGAATTTAAACGGTTTGTGGAGAAATCAGGCATACCCGTAGCCTGCACACTACATGGATTATCTTCGCTACCCGATGACCATCCTCAACATGTTGGAATGCTTGGCATGCATGGAAATTATGGAGCGAATATAAAACAAAATGAATGTGATGTGCTTATTGCCATTGGCATGCGTTTTGATGATAGGGTAACTGGAAATTTAACAAAATACGCCAAACAAGCCAAAGTTATTCATATTGAAATTGACCCTTCAGAAATTAATAAAAATGTAAAAGCAACCATTCCAGTTCTTGGAGATGCCAAGATGGTCCTTGATGCTCTTTTACCCTTAATTGAAGAAAAAACTTATCCCGCGTGGCTTCAGGAATTTGACGATTGTAAGAAAATTGAATTTGAAAAGGTAATAAACAGAGATTTATCTCCAACCCCTGAAGGAAAAATGAGGATGGGAATGGTTGTGAAGGAAATTTCTGACCAAACAAATGGCATGGCTATCGTAGCTACTGATGTGGGACAACATCAAATGGCAGCTGCAAGATACTACACTTATCGTTCTACCAATCAATGGGTTTCATCGGGTGGAGCAGGAACAATGGGCTTTGGACTCCCGGCTGCTTTTGGTGCTCAATATGCCCAGCCAGATAAAACCGTCGTTGCCTTTATAGGAGATGGTGGATTTCAAATGACTATCCAGGAATTAGGCATGATAAATCAGTGGAAAATGCCTGTGAAGATTGTTATTTTAGATAATAATTTCCTGGGTATGGTTCGTCAATGGCAACAATTATTCTACGATAAAAGATACTCTTCGGTAGAGCTTCAAAATCCTGATTTTCTAAAAATTGCCGAAGGATTCGGAATTACAGGAAAAAAGATTGAAGAAGTTTCCTCTTTAAAAGAGGCGGTGGCTGAAATGCTGGCCTACCCTGGCCCATACCTTTTACATGTAATGGTAGAAAAAGAGGACAATGTTTTTCCTATGGTTCAAAGTGGCGCTGGCGTTGGCGAAATCCTTCTTGAACCAAATTTTAAATAGTACTTATGGAAAAAAAAGAATTTACCCTGTCTGTTTTTTCGGAAAATCAAACAGGAATGGTCTCCCGAGTTGTTTCCATTTTCACCAGAAGACATATCAATATAGAAAGCTTAAATACCTCAAAATCATCTCTTCCTGGTATTCATCGATTTACTATTGTAGTTTTCACTACGGAAGAAATGATAAAAAAACTGGTTGCTCAACTTGATAAGCAAATAGATATTTTAAAAGCGTTTTACTACGAAAAACACGAAATAATATATCAGGAGATTGCCCTATATAAAATACCTTCTTCCATTTTTGGCGCATCACTAAAAGTTGAAAAGTTTGTAAGAGAATACAATGTTCGAATTTTAGAGATTGAACCAGAATTCATCGTATTTGAAAAAACAGGAACAGCCATAGAAACAGAAGCGTTATTGGAAGAATTCAAAAAATATGGTATATTTGAATTCGTTCGTTCGGGGAGAGTGGCCATAACACGCCCAATGGAAAGTTTGAAGAATTATATGAAACGAATGGAATTAAACGATAATTTTTAGAGCACCTATAAAAACCCGGTATATTTTCTTTTCATTTTCTTAAGAATTTTGCCAAAGTAAAACGGATTTTTTTCCTACCTGTTAAATT
>JBILDL010000241.1:0-4464 GCA_044352635.1 Saprospiraceae bacterium
TGACGCCAACGGCAATGATTTATCGTCCTTTCAACAGCAATACGTAAAAAACAGGAATTATACCCTTTTAGTTATGGGGAATAAGGAAAATATTGATTTTTCTTTGTTGGAACAATATGGACCTATAACTATGTTGACAGAAGAAATGGTATTTTCCGAAAAAGCGGTATAAGCCAGATGTCAGTTATATCTGATACCTGGGATTATTTTCTTCATCCACCCATTTCAGCCATTTCTCCCCTACCTAACGAGGAATGGCTGAAAAAGGGTGTGACTGTTCTTTTAAAAAGAGATGATTTACTCTTTGTGCCTTCCCATCCGGAAATAGCGGGAAATAAGTGGAGGAAAATGTGGGGTACTTTCGCTCATTACGACCGGGAAAATAACTGGCCGTTAATAACACAAGGTGGCGCTCATTCCAACCATTTGGTTGCCTTAGCCGCCGCTGGTCATTTTTTATCTGTAAAAACAGTGGGAATTGTTCGTGGGGAAAATAACATTGACCTGAGTCCCACGCTTCAGAAAGCTGTAAATTATGGCATGGAACTCCATTTTATATCAAGAAATGAATACAAAGAGTTAGATTCTGATTTTTTACCCCCTTTTTTATTAGACAAATATCCTCATTTTCATTTTATTCCTGAAGGGGGAAGTAATGAAGCTTCCGCCCTGGGAATGGGGCATTTAATGAATGAACTGAATGACTATTTCTCTCGGGAAGAACTGAAAAGTGGAAAAATTATAGCGGCCGTTCCCGTTGGAACGGGTGGCACATTGAAAGGCCTTCATGCTCATAATGAGGACGGTATCCCCTTACTTGGTATTTACGTATTAAAAGGTTTTTCAGAAAACACCCTGGGGCAAGGGGTTGATTTGCATTTCGATTTCCATCTGGGTGGTTATGCAAAGTATCATGCAGGACTGGTCGCATTTATGCATGATTTTTACCTGCGTTATCACATCGTTTTAGATCCTGTTTATTCAGGAAAGTTATTGTATGCTTTAAACGAACTCATCAATAGAGATTACTTTGAACCAGGCACGACCCTTATAGCTATTCATACGGGTGGACTTCAAGGTATTGAAGCATTTAATAAAAGATACCAAACTACTTTACCATTACCTATAAACCTGTCATCCCCACTCTGATGCCGTCTTGATATTTAACGATAAAAGCTTTTGAAAATCCATTTTTAATACAAGCAGCTTTAACATTTTTAGCTTCCGATACATCAGAAAATGGGCCAATCAAGACTCTAAATAGCTTTTTTTCGACTAAAAACTCGGTGTGAACCCTTCCAGCGGTGGATAGCGGATTATATTTTCCCATTTGCACCTTATCCGTAGCTTCGAGCTGAATCTTATAACTTAATCCGGGAAATCGGGGAGAATCTGTTTCATATTCCCCATTGTCATAAGGAGAAATACCTTTCGCCCTATAAATTTCCGGTGCAGCTGGCGCTGGAATCACAGGTTGTTTAGTGTTTGCCACCTCCTCAATTATTTCCATCACCCTTTTTTCACTCACTGGTGGAATTACTTCTTTTTTTACTTCAGGTTTTAACCTAAATAATAATTTTATTGGATCATTTGAAGGTTCAGCCATTTTAAATGGTTGCTCTTCCGGGTAAAAACCAGGTGCCTGAATGCTTATTACGTAATCACGGAAAGGCAAAACATCCAGCGAAATTTTAGAAACATAAACATAATCTCGGGAAAGTTGAGGTGAGTTATTTTCTTTTATATCTTCGAACAACTTAAGAGAAAAGCCAGGAATCATTTTCCCTTCCAAATCTGTAACTTCCACTAATAATTTTAATATGGTAGCTTTAACACTGAAATGAAAAATATCATTATCGGTCGTTACCCCTTTTTCACTTTCAAAAATCCTATTTGACGTCAACCAACCTGATTTTCCGTCTGCTAACAAAGAAAAATGCAGATCATCGGCTGGTGAATTATATGGAAGACCTATATTTTTCACTTCTCCCCAGGACGACATAGTACCTATGGACGAAAATATATCCAGACCCCCTAAAGAAGGAAAGCCATTGGATGAGAAATACAAAGTGGTGTTTTTAGTATGGTAAAATGGAGAAAGTTCGTCGTTTTGTGTATTAATAGATGGACCAGCATTTACAGGAGGCAAAAAGGAAGCATCATCTGAAGAGGCGTCACGAGAAACAAACCAAATGTCCATGCCGCCTCTACCCTCCGGTCTATCGGAAGCAAAATACAGAATTTCCCGTCCATTTTTAGTTACCACATTAGGATGGGTTGCCGTATAACCCTTCCTATTTATTTCATCAGATAAACGTACAGGTTGCGACCAGGAAGCACCCACCTTTTTCATTCTGTAAATCTCGCATCTAGTCAAACGATGGTTATACAAACCATCATTGGAACAAATGGTAAAATAAAAGCGCGTACCATCGGCATTAAAACTACCCGTGGAGACCTGACCATTTGGAATAAGTGGAAATGAGGATGGGATAACTCCCTTTTCCCATATTTTGTCTTGTTTAGCAGAGGCCAGAATAGTTGATTTTCCATTGGCTGTGGAAGCATAAAAAAGATAATTTTCCTCCGTTTGGGAAACGGCAAATTCATCTTTACCCGTATTAAGCTCCCTGGGTCTGGATAACTCTATGTCGTCTGCCGCATTTTCAGCCAGCTTCATTCCGAGAGAACACCCCTCCAATTCAATGGTTACCATTTCTTCCCAAAGAGGTTTCTCTTTACCTTCATATAGTTTCAGAAACATTTGAAAAGCTTTACTGGCTGCATCATACTGCCCGTCCTGCTTTAAACATTTGGCATATTTATAAATGAGATTATCATATTTTTTAAAATCATTTTTAATTTTTAGATAGAAAGTGGCAGCACTTCGATAATCGCGTTGTTGATAATAATTTTCAGCGGCCTGAAAAGCATAATCCGTTTTTTCTTTTTCATTATAAAGTTTCACCCAAATTCCGGCAGCCTGGCCGTAATCACCTGTCTGGTGTAACCTGTTAGCCAAGTCTTCCATTTCCTTAACGGACTGTGCAAAACCCCATACAGGCAGGGAAAGTAGGAAACAAATCTTAAAATAACTTTTCAACACTTTATATTTCACCATTTGAAAATTCATGATTTTAGAGAGGTAAGGAACTAACCAATTGATCAATTACGGTTGGATAATAAGAGTGCTCCAAAACCTGCACTTTTCTAGCAATATCTTCAGGTTGGTCAGAGGGCAAAATCTCACATCTCTCTTGAAAAACGATAGAACCCTCATCATATTTTTCATTCACATAATGAATAGTAATTCCGGAATGAGTTTCCTTCGCTAAATGCACAGCTTCATGGACAAAATGACCATACATTCCCTTACCCCCATATTTGGGAAGCAAGGCGGGATGAATATTAATAATTCTATCAGGATAATGTTGAATTAAATAGGGAGGAATCAACCAAAGGAAACCAGCGAGCACTATAAAATCGATGTTACGCTTATCGAGTTCAACTAGAAGGTCTGTTGTGGCGTAAAATGAATCTCTGGTAACAATAAAAGTATCAATGGATGCTACCTTTGCGATATTTAACACCCCTGCCTCCTGTTTATTTGAAACAATGAGACGAACTGCAATATCCATTCTATCAGAAAAATGTTCCAATATTTTTTGAGCATTCGACCCTGCGCCGGAGGCAAGAATAGCTATATTTTTCACTGACTTTGACATAAATTCGGGTAACAAATGGCTGCAAATATAAGCTAATTAAAAAGTCAAAATACCAAATCGAAAATTTTTACCTTTTTCGCCGTAAATTATTTTTTTGTCCTTACCAAAGGATGAGGTAAGTCCCGGTTGAAAAAGCACACCTTGTTCTTCATTAATAGCAATGGGAAAGCTTTCCGCCTTTCCATTATCATCGATATGGGTAATAGCAATAACCGATTGTAAGCCTTTAAAGGTCCTGGTTTTATTGTTTTTACTAAAATTTTTTCCATTATCATTATAAATAAGATAATTATCCTCAGCGGTTGGAATGGCGGAAATAGAGGAATACTTCCCTTTATCGTTGAGTGTGCGTTGTTTCTTAGGAATTTTTTTTACCCAACTAACCTGCCCTTCCGCAGATAAATTGATGAGCAATAAGTCATTGAAATTATAATTTATCTGATTGGCATTGTAGCCTTCTTTAAAGGAAATATAATTCTCTTGTAAAATCACTTGTTCTGCAATTAGCAATCCTCCTCCTTCTGGTTCTGGAAGGAAACTCCTGATATAATAATGCAAGAACTCCCCCTTATTCTGGGAAAGCTCATTCCATTCAAATTGCTGACCGACACGTACCCTGCCCATATCGTACGCTTTGGCAAAAGCATGCAATTTACCCCCCGAGGCTGTCTGTTTATAAGGATCAATAGTGGTTAGGAAGACCCCTCCGGCGGCCGCTTCCTTATTTTCGCTATAAAAA
>JBILDL010000242.1:0-4419 GCA_044352635.1 Saprospiraceae bacterium
TCTGCTCTACATGCATCTGCTGTTTCCCATTCAGCTCCACCTAAATGGAAAGTGTTAATTATTGATGGACAGAACAACCATAAATGGGCCATTACCACTCCCATTATGAAAGGGTATTTAGAAGAAACAGGTCTATTTATGGTTGATGTGTTAACTACACCCCCAAAAGATTCCTCATTAGATCAATTTATGCCTTCCTTTAAAGGATATGACGTAATCCTCTCTAATTACAATGGCAAATCGTGGCCAAGACAAACCGAACTGGCCTTAGAGAAATTTGTTGCTAAAGGTGGTGGGCTTGTAATAATACATGCGGCGGATAATTCATTTCCATATTGGAAGGCCTATAACGAAATGATTGGTTTAGGGGGTTGGGAGAAAAGGACGGAAAAAGACGGCCCCTATGTCTATTATAATGAAAAGGATGAGTTAATTAGGGATAATACGCCGGGCCCTGGTGGACACCATGGAACACAACACGAATTTGTTATTAAGACAAGAATTGAAGAACACCCTATTATGAAAGGTCTTCCAATGGAATGGTTGCATACAAAAGATGAATTATATGATTTAATGCGCGGACCAGCTATTAACATGAATATTCTTGCTACAGCTTATAGTTCAAAAGATCAAAAGGGAACAGGAAGGCATGAACCCAGTGTTTTGACACTAAATTATGGGAAGGGAAAAATTTTCCATAATATGATGGGTCATGAGGATTATTCTATGCATTGTGTCGGTTTCATTACATTGTTACAAAGAGGTACAGAGTGGGTGGCTTCAGGAAAGGTTACACAAGCAGTACCTTCAAATTTCCCAACCAAAGAAAAAAGTTCAAGCAGACAACCACAAAAATAGTTTCTTATCCAACTTCATTCGCCCAATTTCTCGATGTAACTGAATGTATCAGGGAATTGGACGAATGATTTTACAAGGATTTCCATAAGCAAGCACGTTATCCGGAATATCTTTTGTAACCACACTTCCTGCACCTATCGTGACATTATTACCAATGGTTATGCCAGGTAAAACAACCGTATTGCCACCAATCCAGCAGTTATCCCCAATATGAATTGGTTTTGAAAAAGTCTTATAACTTGTTTTTAGATTTTCATTTGAAGTGACTAATCTTTCCCTTGCACTTAGGGGATGACTGGCAGTCAATAATTGGACACCGGGACCGATTAAGCCATTTTTCCCAATTTTTATGATATTATTATCCAGAAAAATAGCATTTACATTAATGAAAGTACCTTCGTCAATAAAAATATGTTCTCCATAATCACAGAAAAAAGGAGTTTCAATCCATACATTATCTCCAATGCTACCCAATAATAAAGTAAATAACTCATTTCGTTGTTCAGCATCAATGGGAGATGAATTATTTAGGTTTGCCAATAATTTTCTTGCAACATAATATCGTTCCAATAATTCAGGGTCTCTGGAATTATATGTTAAGCCGGCTAACATTTTTTCCTTTTCAGACATGTCCGGTTGATTTAACGGAAGAAAGAATGTTTATTTGATCCAGAATATGGGATTTTTTAATTAAATATGGTTCATTTTCAAGGATTACCGAGGCAATATGATTAAATAACAAATTCCAATTGCCAACTTTCGTTTCAATTTCGCCTTTAAAAACAAAGTTTCCATTATCTACATTTAACCTGGCATTATACTTAGACTCTTCCACGCCAAAACCTTTCATACCTGGCATGAGTCCAATTTTCAAATGATCTTCTTGCTGGTCAATACCGTATTTCACAAAAGAACCATTTTCACCGTGAATAATATATCTTGGTGTTTCCTCCCGCATAAACATATTTGAGGATAGATAAACCTGCGTTCTTCCGTATCCTAAATGAACATCAAAAGCATCATCAATAATGGACGCATTTCTTTGAATATAGGTTTTACCCCAAAATTCATTCGGCGTACCAAATAATGAAAGCGCCTGGTCTAAAATATGAGGGCCTAAACCATAGAGAATGCCACTGGATGGGGTAATTTCTTCTTTCCATTTTTTCACACTCAATTGCGTGGAAAGTCGGTTATAATGAGCTTCATACCGTATGATTTTACCTAAAATACCACTATCAAGAACGGCTTTGACCGTTTGAAAATCACTGTCAAACCGACGATTTTGAAATACGAAGATCTTTTTATTCTTTTGTTCTGCCAAATCGAAAAGTATTTCTGCTTCCTCAACAGTTGAGGTGAACGGTTTTTCAACCAGTATATGTTTACCCGCTTCAAGGGCCATTTTTGCATAAATAAAATGGGTGTCATCTGGTGAAGTAATACTCACCAAATCTATTTCCCTGTCGGCAATAGCTTCTTCAATACTCAACGTATGAATACAATTAGGAAAACGAATACAGGGATCCTGATTCTTTGTTACAATGCGTCGAATATTAAATTCAGGATTATAATCAAAAAATGGAGCTTGTAGTGTTTGTCCGGAGAGTCCGTAACCAATAATAGCGACCTGTATCATAAGGATTAATTTTCAGTTTGCTCAAAGTTATCGAAAAGATTATAAAGATTAATCCGTAATTTAGTCAATGAACCTTAAACTTAATAAAAATGAATACAATGAAATTATTTTTCAATCTGCTATTAGTATCTGTTTTTTTTAATCCCAACCCTTTGTCTGGACAGTGGGTCAATGGTGTATATGAAAAAACGGAGAAAAATGACACCTCAACACAAACGTCAAGGTTAATGATAAAAGATGCCTATTTTATTCTTACAATATTTAATTCTGCTCCTGCTTCTTTTAATTATACAGTAGGGGGGATTTTAACAACAGAAGGTAAGAATTTCACAGTGAATCTTGAATTTAATTCTGCGATAGCCAAAGACTCGGTAAAAACGTTAAAAGGCACTTTTCAACTGAAAGGGAATCGTTGTATCGTCGTTTTTGACAACGGGAAAAAACTTGATTTGGAAAAAGTAACCAATGACATGCAAAACTTTGAAGGCGCCTTTTTAATGGCTGGTAGGGTAACTGATCAGGGGGAGAGTAGAAGGAGAATTGATGTTCCAAGAATTACCATGAAAATGTTAATATATGGATACTTTCAATGGATAGCTTTTAACCGGGAGACTTTTGAATTTAGTGGTACAGGAGGTGGCAGATATATTGCTGATAATACAGGGGCTTATATAGAGCAAATTGAATTTTTTTCCAGAAATTCAAGCAGAGTAGGGGCAAAGCTACCTTTTAAATACAATATTAAAGGGAATGATTGGTTCCATCAGGGAAATTCCAGTGCGGGAGAACCTATGCATGAAATATGGACTAAAAGGCCAGAGTAGTTAGTGATAGAAATAAAACAGGCTGCGCTAAAATTTCAGCGCAGCCTGTTTTGTTATATAAATAGTAAATTATTCTGTAGTATCTCCGTTGAAATTGAAAAGCATAGAAAATCTTAGGGTATTATCTAAAGGATTTCTTCTGCTGGTAGTAGGCACAAGATAAGAGAAATTTAAACCAAATAAATTGTACTTAAGACCTAAACCTACGGTGAAAAATTTACGATTACCTTTCTGTCTGTGTTCAGAAAAATAGCCTGCTCTTACAGCAAACTGTTTATCATACCAGTATTCTGTTCCTACGGAATAAGTAAATTCCTTAATTTCTTCACTTAATCCTTCAGGGGCATCTGTCCAGGAAGAAAAAATGGCACTTACCGGAGAGACATCTTTATAGTCCGCTCTGCCATCTCTGTCCTGATCACAATCTAAGCCCTGACAAGGTGTAGGTACTAACATTTTATTAATATCAGTGGTAAATGTAAGGGAGTTGTGCGTATCAAAGTTAATGGTCCAGGCTCCTCCCAATCCAAAATTCGCGGGTAAAAAATCGCGGAATAATGAGTTTGTATAAGTTATTTTTGAACCAATATTGGTAATGGCAAGTCCTATGGTTAAATCAGATTCACCTTTACTCACCTTAATCGGCGTTTTGTAAGTCATTGAGAAGTCTGCAGCTCCTGCTATGCCCGGTTCTATAACTTCACCATTTACGATATTGCCCGCAGCAAGATTGGAGTAAATAAATTTACCCGTAACAGCAGCGGAAAGTTTTTCACTTAATTTTCTGGCATAAGCGCCCGATAGTTCAAATTCATTGGGTCTTCCCGTATTCAATGGGGTACCATTGGGGTCAGTAAATTGAATACTACCTAATGAAAAATATCTTAATCCAAATCCAACGGTTTGTAAATCATTTATTTTCTTGAAACCAGTTAGGTAAGCAAGATAAACATCATTTAAACCTATAGAGCGTAACCACGGGGTGTATGTCGCAGCTAATCCTAAGGACTGATCTGAAAACACTAATTTTGATGCGTTGAAATGCATGGCATTTGGATCAGCAGATACGGCAATACCCGCATCGCCCATAGCTCCGGA
>JBILDL010000243.1:0-4417 GCA_044352635.1 Saprospiraceae bacterium
ATAATGTGGCAGGGAGCGTATAATATTTAACGGAGGTAGGCGCTCTGTGAACATACCTGAAAACGGGAATATATTGGGTTCTTGTTATACAAGTGGATCCGAAAGGCAATTCTTTTTCAAGCTCTACTTCTACCATTGCGCCAATATCTGTATATGTTTTTATCTGACCGGAAATAAAATTCCCCAACGAATAGGCAACAACCGTTAGTTCTCCTTTTCTAATGGAATCAGTTAGGGGCTTTTGCTCAATAGATTGAACCACATGCGGATGAGAGCCAATGACTACTTTAGCACCCCAAAGGAATAATTTTTGTGCCAATTGGCGCTGATAAGAGGTTTCAACCAGTTGATATTCGTTTCCCCAATGCACCATAACAATAATAGCGTCTGGATTGGCTGCTCTTGCTTTTTCCATATCTGCTGCCATTTGTTTTTCGTCTAATTCATTGACAATGACAGGTGGTTTAGTGGGAATGCCATTTGTCCCATAAGTATAGTTCAGAAAGGCAAGTTTAAAATTTCCATGCTGAATAAGCAGGGGATAATTCAGCGATCTGTCCATGCTGTCCAGAAAAGTACCGGTTTGGTGAAAGCCCAGGTTTCGAACGGTACGAATAGTATTTTCAACCCCTGTTCTACCGGCATCATTAGAATGATTATTGGCGGTTACGAGCATATCGAACCCTGCCTCTTTTAGGGCAACAGCAACGGCATCAGGGCTACGGAATTGTGGATAACCTGAATAGGGAGGTTTGCCGGGTAGGGTGAATTCTAAATTTCCAATGGCCAGGTCTGCTTGCTTTAAAATTGGAGCAACGTATTTGAAGCAATGATGGTAGTCATAAGTACCATCAGGTAGCAAGGCAGCTTTAATTTGGGTACTGTGCCCCATAATATCACCAGCGAAAACAAGTTTTAGTTTTTCTGTAAATATTTGACAATGAACCTGTAAGTTTAAAGAGATGCCCAATAAAAGAAGGAAGGAATGTTTCATTATGGCTTTATATTTAATAAATTAGCTTCCAACATTCTTTTCTCTAAATTTTTTCTATCGTCGCCTCTAATTTCCCCTTTTAAGTATTTTTCAATGATTAAACTGGCAATGGGGGTGGCATAAGTTCCACCAAAACCAGCATTTTCAATGTAAACGGAAAGGGAAATTTTAGGAGCTACTTTAGGGGCAAAGCAAAAGAAAATAGAGTGATCCTTTCCTGAGGGATTTTCTGCGGTTCCCGTTTTTCCGCAGATGGGAATATCGGCAATAAAACCACTTTTTGCCGTTCCTGCCAAGAGGGCTTTTTCCATACCATCAATCACAGGTTCAAAATGCTGTGTTTTGATTCCAACATTTATCTTCGTTCTATATTTAAACGGAATTTGTTTATTTTCGTCATTAAATCCTTTGACGATGTGGGGTGTGTAGTACCATCCACGATTTGCTATCATAGCGGCAGCATTGGCCAGCTGGATATTTGTTGTCAATAATTCACCCTGTCCGATACCGACGGAACGTATCCACACGGAGTTCCATCGGGGATTCTTAAACCAATCGGTATAAAAGGTAGAACTTGGATAGTTACCTGCTTTTTCCCCGGGAAAATCAATATCCAGTTTTTTTCCGAAGCCAAACCGATCCAAATAGGTATTTAAGGTATCCAAGCCTCTTGAAGGATTATAAAAACCGTATTTATCTACTAATTCACGAAAAACGGTAACAAAATAAGCATTACATGAATTTTGAATGCCTGCTGCCACTGTACGGCAGGTAGCATGATTGTGGCATCCTGTTAATCGCATACTCCCGAAATAATAAGCACCATTGCATGGTATGGTTCTGTTAGGTTGCAAAGTTTCTTTTTCCAATGCCACCAAAGCTAGTAAAGGTTTGAAAAGAGATCCTGGAGGGTATTGTGCACTGGTAGAACGGTCAAAGAGGGGTAAATCTTTATTTAATTGGAGCGACTGAAAAAATTTCCCTCTACCAGGATTTGTAATAGCCATGAGAGATGGGTCATAGCCGGGAGAGGTTACCAAGGCTAAAATTTCGCCTGTTTCAGGTTCAATAGCTACAATAGCGCCTCTTTTATTGACCATTAATGATTCAGCATATTCTTGAAGATCAATATCTAAGGAGGAGATTAAATCTTCACCAGAAACAGCTCTGGTATCCAATAATCCATCCTTGAAAACACCCTCTTCACGGCCTAAATTATCTTTTAATACATATCGGTAGCCCTTTAATCCCCGCAACTCATCTTCGTACACTTTTTCTAAACCCGATGCACCGATATAATCTCCGGCGACATAAATACTTTCAGGATTCTTAACTTCATTTTCATTTACCTCCCTGATATAACCAAGAAAATGTCCCGCGGAATGCGACGAATATTCCCTCACGTTTCTTATAGTGATATCAAACCCAGGGAAAAGATGTAAATTTTCCTGAAAGGCAGCATAAATATTTGCCGGTATTTTACTTAGGAATAAAAAAGGTACATTCTTTGAAAATTGCCCGCTCTTCCAGTCTTTATCTAAATTTTGTATGAATGTTTCTTTAGATATATTTAAAAGAGAACAAAATCTGTTAGTATCCATTGCCGGATTAATTCTTTTTACCGTAGCCAGTAAGTCATACATGGGGTTGTTATACACCAATAATTTTCGGTTTCGGTCATAAATCAGGCCCCGGGAAGGATATTGTGTATAACGTTCTACTACCATAGAAGAGGCTCTGTTTCTGAAACCCTCGTCAATAACCTGAAGTTGCAGTGCTTTAGCAATCAGAATGATAGTTCCTATCAGGAAAATGATTAGAATGGTTGAAGATCTCTGTTTCTCTTTTTCCATAACCTGACACTTTTTATTAATCTAGGGGGTTTAAAATAATCACGATTAAGAAAATGAAAAGGGTAGAAACAATCCAGCTGAGCAAGGTTTTTATCAATATTGCCCCTATAAATAAGGGAGTAAAGACTTCCATGGAAAAATAAAAAAGGATATGTACGAAAGAAAGGATACTTATAAACGAAGCAAACCAAGGCCATTTAAATCGTTGTAATGTTGGACTATGTAATTTATCGTAACCGCCACGAGGTTCAAGTATCCTTAATATAATGGGTCTTACAGCGATGGTAAAAACCGATGCGCCGGCATGAAGCCCGGGAGATTGTAAGCTCAGATCAACGAGCAATCCAATAGCAAAAGCAAGTAAATATTGAAGTTCTCTGGGTGTGCGAAAAGGAAGTAACAAATAAGCTAATGGGAATATTATTATATCAATGTAATAGGGACCTAAAGGGCCAATCCTTGCTTGACTGAACACGATGACTTGCAATAACAATAGTATTACAAAACGAGTTCCATTATTTAACAACGCAAGATTCATAGTGATTTCGTCTGAAGGTAGAGAGAGTCTAATGCGGGTGTTTCGTAATTAATAACGACATAAGCAAATTTAATTTTTGTCATGTCCTGGTAGAGTTTCACTTTTAATTCATAAGTGCTGGAACCGGGAGGAATTTTTTTACCCACAATTTTTCCTAACATGATTCCCCTTGGAAATAGGTTGGAATAACCGCTGGTTTCAACTTTATCACCCAGTTTGATGGGCACGTGTTTTGGGATATCATTAAGCGTCATAAATCGAACATCACCGTTATTACTCCAAACCAAAGACCCAAAATAGCCTTTATCTTTTATGCGCGCACTAATTTTGGTTTGACTATTGAAAATAGACATAACAGTTGTGTAATTATCATTGACAGCTTTTGTGATGCCAATAACTCCATTTTCACCAATAACACCTTGATTTTCTGTGATTCCAGCTTTTCTCCCTTTGTTTAGAGAGAGAAAATTATTTCTGAGAGAAATGGAATTATTGACAACCCTTGCGGAAATAAGGTTAAATATTTGATTGTCTGAGACGTTTAAATGTAAGTCTTCGGGTTTTGCCCCTTGTTTTTCTGCGAGGTTAAATAACTTTGCTTTTAGTTTAGCATTTTCTTTGAGCAGCATATTATTTTGCTCTTTTAAAGAAAAATAACTACGAACATTGCTGGCTTGACCAGCAATATTGCCGGAAATAACATTGACTGAATTATGGTAAATCTTTGCCTGAGAATCATTAAAAGTAATAATAAGGTAGAAGCTAATCCCCTCTAACAATAGAAAAAGGATAAGATTTCCTAATTCGGAAAAAACCTTTGACCTTGGAAGCATAAGCAATAATGAATACTAACCGTATTCCGGTTTATTTAAACACTTTTCCGATCAATTAAAAAAGTATATCGATCCGTTTCTTTTAAGGCAATACCAGTACCACGAACTACGGCACGCAAAGGATCGTCGGCAACTTGCACATTAAGTTTAGTTTTCATTGCCAGCCTTTTATCCAAACCACGTAGAAGAGCACCTCCCC
>JBILDL010000244.1:0-4396 GCA_044352635.1 Saprospiraceae bacterium
CTTAGGTAATCCATCTGCATCGGTTCTCTTTGACCAGGTATCCCCTCCATCGAAAGTAACATGCAGGCCAGAGCCAGGTCCACCGGAATTGAAGAACCAAGGTTTTCTGCCATATTCCCACATAGCCACCAATATTTTATTTGGATTACTTGGATCGGCAACCATATCGGCAACGCCCGTTTGATCATTCACATAAAGAATCTTCTCCCATGTCTTACCGCCGTCTTTGGTTCTAAAAACGCCTCTTTCCGGATTTGGCCCGAATGGAGAACCTTGAGCACCAACATAAACGATATCGGGATTATCACGATGAATGATTATCCTGTGTATTGTTTTGGTATTTTCCAAACCCAAACACTTCCAAGTTTTTCCACCATCCCGACTTCTGTAAATCCCTTTTCCCATGTTTTGAGAATTCCGAGGATTACCCTCACCCGTTCCAACCCAGATATCGAGCGGATTTTTCTGATTTAAAGCAATGGAGCCAACGGACAGATTATCCATCTCGTCGAAAAGGGTTTCCCAGGCAGTTCCTCCATTAGTAGAACGCCATAAGCCACCCGATGCTGCACCGGCATAAATGATTTGAGGGTTCGACAGATCGACCTCAATGGCAGTAATTCTACCGCTCATACCTGCAGGACCGATACTCCTCGGTGAAATGCCTTTTAATCTTTTTAGATCAATTTCCTGACCATGAGAGAGGTTAAAGCATAAAAAGGTAAGCAAAAAGGCCCACATTTTAATTTGAAGTTGCTTCATTTTGATTGTTTTTTAATAAAGTAGGTTGCTTATTTAACAAATAATAAAGTTGTCCAAACAATAAAATTGATTTTACCGTTATTAAGGTTTAAATTTAACCAAAAAAGTAAGAATATGAAAATTAAGATGTTTGTTGCATTTTTGTTTGCAGCCTTTTTATTTGGTGCAAATACAACTATATCAGCAGCACCTCCTAAAAAAGCTAGTTTCACCGTCGCGGGAAATTGCGGGATGTGTAAGAAACGAATTGAAAAAGCTACCTCAGGTTTGGAAGGGGTTGTTGAGGCCGTTTGGTCAACGGAGACTAAGAAAATGGTGGTTAAATACAATGCCGATAAGGTTTCTGTATCTGATATCAAGAAAAAAATTGCTGTGGTAGGCCATGATACCGATGAGTTCAAGGCTTCTAAAGAAGTTTATGATAAACTGCCAGGATGTTGTTTGTATGATAGAATGCAGTAAAATAAGGTTTTTAATCCTTTTTGTTTGGGCAAATCTTTATGCTTTTGGTATAGGATTTGCCCAAATTGTTTCCAGACCCTTTAATGTGGAAGAGATTTCTGTGCCTTGTCAAAAAGGCGGTGTTCCAAATCTTTTTAAACATTCAGACGGAAGCGTTTGGTTAAGTTGGGTGGAATATCAGGATGACACGACGGATATTCTAAAATATGCTTCTTTAAAAGATAACCAATGGAGAGAAGAGGGTGAAATTTCGAGAGGTAATAATTGGTTTGTAAATTGGGCTGATTTCCCTTCTTTTTCTATATTTCCCAGCCAGAGTAAGAATTATTATTTAGCCCACTGGCTGCAAAAAAGTGCAAGTGGAACTTTTGACTACGATGTCAGGATTTCAGTAAAAAAACCTGGTCAATCAGATTGGTCACCCTCCATTGTTTTGCATCAGGATGGAATCCCTGCAGAACATGGTTTTGTTTCCCTTTTGCCTGAAAATACAGGTAAAATTCGGGCGTTTTGGTTAGACGGCAGGTTGACAAAAGGTTCTGAAGCAACGGTTAATAATCACGATGGAGGTCATGGCGGGCACCACGGATCCATGACTCTTCATACGGCTTTGGTAGATACCTTTGGCATGGTTTCAGAAGAAACTATGTTGGATAGCCGCATTTGTGATTGTTGTCAAACCGCTTCAGCCATGGTTGAAAATGGCCCGGTTGTAATTTACAGAGATCGTTCTGAAAGAGAAATTCGAGACATCAGTATTGTTCGTTTTGAAAATGGGGGCTGGTCTGAACCTACCTCTATTTATAACGACGAATGGATGATAGCCGGCTGTCCGGTAAATGGTCCGGCCATTTCGGCGAATAAAAATAAATTGGCTATCGCCTGGTTTACAGGAAAAAATAAAAAAGGAGAAGTAAAGGTCATTTTTTCAGAAGATGGCGGTCGGACTTTTGGTAAACCGGTGGTCATAGATGCTGATAATCCATTAGGTCGTGTGGATATCCATTGGCTAAATGATAAACAGGTGGCAGTCAGCTGGATTAGTAACAAGGCTAAATCAACAAAAATATCCCTTCAGGTAGTAGAGTCCAATGGGAAAAAAGGTTTTTTTCAACATATAACAGACACGAGTCCTGAGCGATTAAGCGGTTTTCCCATTTTAGTTCCTCATGAGGGTGGACTCCTTTTATCCACAACAGAAGTGAATAGCGACAAATCTACGCAGATTAAAACATATCGGCTAAGCACCCCACAATAATCTACACCTCCCTAAAGTAGAGACGCGATGCCTCGCGTCTTTTCCCCGATAGGTTTCAATATAAATATTATCGCAAATTTTGGTCTGAATCAGGATTTACAGGATTTATAGCGTTAACTATAACGTTTCCGGTTCGATTAGGAAGGTTACTATCAGATGCTGCTTTCATCTCCCGGCCTCCCGCCGCTGCGTAACGCATCGGCGAAAAGAAGGGTATAAAGTAATCCTCTACAAATGACCTTTAAACCCAATGCAAAGACGTCCTCTGTCATCCTCGAAATCCTGTAAATCCTGATTCAAACGCTGTGCTCGGGAAATATTCCTCTAAAGTCAATTCCCCCAAATCCATCGGGCAACCGCCTGGGAGGCTTCACCGAAAACTATTCTTCATTATGAGGACAATTATGGACTTTACTAATCAGATTTTGATGATCTTTCAGCATCGTTTGTGCCGCTTGATAAAGTTCTTCGAAGTGCATGACCAGAATGTGAACATCGCGGGGAACTTCCTCGCCCCACTGTTTGGTTTTGAACATACAACAAGTGTGTAAACCTTTAAAAACAGCTTCTAATTCTTTAGCGCGAAATAAAAAATTTTCAATATCAGGTAAGGTAGCTGGCAAAATAGTATTTTCCCTTTGCAAACCTTTAGAGAGGTCTTCAAAAACGAGTTCCTTAATGCTTACTTGAAATAGCTCGGACATTTTTAAAAGACTGTATATTTTTGGCTCCGTAGATCCATTTTCATAAGAGGCAATGTTCCCTCTGTTCAGACCAACACGGTTGGCGAATTCTTCCTGACTCCATTGAAACTTTTTCCTCAGCAAACGGAGATTTAAAGCCAGAAAAGTAGCGTTCATTACATCGTTATCCTGCTGTTCAATCATAATGTAAAATCATAAATAAAAGGTGTTGAAAGATGAATGTTCATATTTAAGTACAATGAAAAGGAAATAATTGTTTTAAAAATGATAATAAAATTTACATTATTAATTCATTTGTCAGAAAAAAGTCATTTTATGTCGATAAACTGGACAGTTTAAAAGATTACTGAAAAATATATTTGCATTCAATACGTTTTTAGACTAAATTTGCATGAAAATAAAAACAATGACAGAAACAATAGTTGCCAATTCTTCCATTCAGATTCAGTTAGGTGCTATTCGTTCTTCCTTGCGTGCCTTTGCACTTAAATTAACTGGCTCGTCCAGTGATGCAGAAGATTTGTATCAGGATACCGCCTTGCGAATTATTATGCACGCAGATAAATTCAATGAGGGCACCAACTTTAAGGCGTGGGCAGTTACCATTATGCGGAATATTTTTATAAATAATTACCGTAAAAAGATTCGAAGAAATATGATTGTGGATCAAACGCCCAATTCTTATTATTTGGATTCAAATGAAGTTAATGAGCCTAACGCCGGGGAAACAGACATTATTTTTAGCGAATTAATGGTACTGGTTGAAGGTTTACCTGAAGATTTTAAAAGACCGTTCCTAATGGCTTTTGACGGGTATAAATATGAGGAAATAGCTGAGGAGTTAGGTTCTCCACTAGGTACAATCAAAAGTCGAATATTTTTTGCAAGAAAGAAATTGCAAAAGTTATACAAGGAACGCTATGCCATTTTCAGGGCATAAACCGATATTTCCAAGATAGTTAGGAGCATTATTTATGTTACCTAATTATCTTGGTTTTATATATTTAATATTTACCGGGGCAAAAATCACGTCCTGTTTTGAAACCAACTATCTTTTTGCGGTGCCTGCTCAAAGGTTTCCCGAGGTAAAAAGAATTCTTTTTCCTGCTTTTCGAAAAGTTTTTTCCGACGGCGTTCATTATAATCTTCCTCTTCCTCTGTATTTTTAAACAGAAAAGCGGTTATCATTCCTGATATTGCGCCCAACAAA
>JBILDL010000010.1:0-14165 GCA_044352635.1 Saprospiraceae bacterium
GGACCCACAACATAAATCAGTGAATTGAAAGGCAAAATTAATAGTGTGGCAATCAGATATTCGGAGGTTAGAAAAAGAAACGTATAATGAGTTAGTGTAAATACATTAAAACATAACAAGAAAAGCCCCAAATATAAATTAGCCGATTTATTTCCTTGGTTGAAAAATAAAACGATTAACGCCAGTGTGATACCTAAACCTCCTAAAAAAATCATAATTACTCCTCATGACAAAACTTCAATTGACCTTAAAGTGGCAATAGAAGTTTTGATACTTTTTGTTTAACAGTTGTAAATATGATACAGAAAATTAACTTATCAAAATCTTATTTACTAAAATCCTACCGTGAAATTTATAGAAGGAATGACAGGTAACTGATTCACCCGCTGATTAGAAATTCGTTCTAAATAAAAGACATTCTGCCTGTTATACACATTTGTTACAGCAAATGTCGATTCAATATAAGCAAATTTATTCAATTTAAGCATGTATTGAATACTGAGGTCTAGCCGATGATAATATGATAATCTTCCTCCATTTATTTCATCAGCAAGCAGTGTTCCTAAGGGATAATTTCCTCTTATTATATCAGTTTGTAAAAGGTCTGTCAAATTATTATTTTCGAAAAATCCTTGCGTTTGTGTAAAAGGAAATCCTGAACCGACATACCAATGAGCTCCCCATTTCCATTGTTTTGTTTTACCAGATAAATAGGAAAATAAAAAGTTTAAGCTATGCCTCCTGTCAAAAATAGTAGGAAATCGAACCATATTACTGGTTTCATATACCGAGGCTAAGGAATAGGACAGGCCTATGTCAAAAGAAGATGGTTTATAGGCAAAGGCAAAATCTAAACCCATGGCTCTCCCCTCTTCCACCAAAAAATCAGGATCTGTTGCCTTTCTTTTATTTCTGTTTAGGGAAATGAGCTGGTTAAATGTTTTTTGATACCCTTCCACAGAGACGGAAAATAATTTAAATGGTTCCCATTCAAAACCAGCTACTATATGATTTGCCTTTTGAAGTCTGGATTTTACAGGAATATTTGAATCTCCCCGATATAGGGTCGTTTCAGGACCCACTAAAAAACCAGAGAAAAGTTGAACTACATCTTGATTATTTGCCAGACTAATCAAATTTTGAGAATATAACCCGCCTCCCATTTTAAGTCTGAAATTGTCTGACCAAAGATATTTTAAACCAACTCTGGGTTCAGGTGAAAATTGACCTTGTGATGCATAATAATGCATACGAAAACCAGGTTGAAAGATGAATTTGTTGAATTGGTATTTAAAACGCAGAAAAGCAGCCATTTCCGTAGTGAAATCATTTTGACTTATTGTCAAATTAAAAGGATTTTCAAATTGAAACCCGGTATTTAAGCTGATTAATTCTAAACCATACTCTAAAGCTGTCCGCTTTGTAACCTGCATGAAATCAAGTCTTGCCGTGTACGATTCCAGAGAACTGGTTCTTGGCCCAATATTTTTTTCGATTAAGGAAAGATTATATCTGCTGTAGCCAATATTTCCTTCAATTCTTACAGGAGATTGGAGCGGAGACAATAAAAAATACATACCTCCGCCAAAAGTTTCCCATTTTTGACTGGCAATATTGGGCAACTTAAATTGATCGGTGAAGGAAAAACCAAATAAATTTACCTTACTACCATTTTCACCCATAAAAGAAATCTTACCGTATAAATCCTGGTATTGATAAGGCAATCCGAGTTCTTTAAAAGAAGAAAGAGCCGTATCATTTTTTGCAAAAGAATAAAAATTTGAATCTACGGCGTAGCGATACAAATGGGGAGAGGTTTTGTCCAGCCATCCATATTTTCCTGTAACCAAAAAAGAAATAGCCGTTCCATTTTCCTTTTTAAGGGGTTTTATGGGACCTTCCACCAAGATTTTTCCTTGAAATGGGCTTACAGAAGCCAATCCAGAAATCCTGTTTTTATTACCCTCTCTGGTTTTTATATCCATTACTGCCGAAATTCTGCCGCCATGTTCCGCATTAAAACCAGCACTTAGCACATCAACAGATCTTATAATTTCGGTTTCAAAAACAGAAAAAAGACCAATAGAGTGAAAAGGATTATAAATTAGCTGTCCATCGAGCAAAACCCTGTTTTGGACTGGAGAACCACCTCTGATAAATATTTGACCTCCCTGATCTCCGGAAAGCACTACCCCGGGTAAAGCAGTCAGATATTGGGCAATATCTGATTCTCCTCCAACAGAAGGCAATGATTTTATATTTTCTCTACTTAATTGAATCTGACCAATCTGAATTTCACTTCTTGCCCTTTCCTTTGAAGCAGAAATATCAACCGTTTGTAATTCAATGGTTGACCTATTTAAATAAATAAGTTGATATTTTATTTTACTGGATAAAATATCAACTTCAACTAAAGTATCTAAATACCCAAGATAGGATACCTGAATTTTTTGTGCACCAGAAGGAACCTCACTGAGTTGAAAAAAACCGTCTATATCTGAAATCACGCCGGCATCGGAATTGAGAAGCTGAACGGAGGCAAAAGGAATGGGTTCACCTGATTCAGCATCATAAATATGACCTCTCAGCGTACCTGTTTGGCCAAAAGAAATGAAGGAGTAGAAAAAAAAGATTAAAAAAGGGATAACTATTTTCATGAGCATTGATCCTACATTTTTGAAATTAATCTGTCCAAACACCCAGACCTTGTCTTAAAATAACTATTTCATCTGCGGAGCAGTCCACTAAAGTGGAAGGAATATTACCCCCAACGCCACCATCAATAATTAAATCTACCTTATGTTGAAAATCCATTTTTATATCCTCAGGATCAACATAATATTCCTGAATTTCATCTGTTTCGGAATGCAGGGAAGTAGTCAAAAGGGGGCTTCCTAAACGATCCAGCATAGCTAAAACGATGGGATTATCTGGAAATCGAATACCGATGGTTTTCCTTTTCTTATCGAACAATTTTGTAATTGCAGGACTGGCAGGCAATATGAAGGTAAACGGCCCGGGAGTGTGTTGTTTTATAGATCTAAAGATCACCGTTGAAATGGGAGCAAGAAAAGCCGAGGCTTGACTCATATCCTTACAAACCAATGAAAAAAGAGCATCTCTTGCATCAATCTTACGGATATTCCCTAATTTTTCAATAGCTTTTGGATTTCTCATGTCGCAGCCAATAGCATACACCGAATCTGTAGGATAGATGATGACCCCATTTTTTTCCAGGCATTTAACCACTTGCTCTAACTTTCTGGGTTCTGGGTTCTGCGGATGAATATTTAAGTACATACATAAAATTTAACCCAAAGGTAGTTAAATAAAGATACTCACCTTATAATAGCTACTTTTCCGTACCAATAAAATTGATGGTTATACCATCTTAGCTGGTATATACCCTGTGGGTGTTCAGAAAAATCGAGGGTTATATTTTTTCCAACAGACCAACCGTCGGGAAAATTTTGTTGCTGAATGCGCTGTCCTTTTGCATTATAAATTTCAAGAAAGGTTTGACCCAAAAATTCGATATTCGATTGTATTTGAACAAATTGATTACTTGGATTAGGAAAAACTTTTACTTTATTTTCATCTATTAAAGTAAGTAAAGAAGTACTTGTTCCTGTTATTTTTGAAATCATAGAAATTCCTCCATTGGTAAATTTGTCTGTTGAAATAACCAGGCCTTGCGTACCAATGGTAGCGAAATCGGCTCGAACCATTATTTCCTTTTTTAATTTTACTGACCAGATTTTAATAACAAAAGGTTCGCCAACACTAAGTCCTTCTTTAACATTCGTTGTTAACAAATCGTCGCCAAAAACCTTGAAATTAGATGATGAACCAGTCCAGGCGCCATACCCTGCCATCATTTCTTTATCTTGTTGCTTATAAAAAACGCCGATGAAATCGCCTATTGACAGAGGTTGGCCGTCTAAAGAAGATAACAAGTTAGTTGGTAAAATGATGGTATGTATTAAATTCGTAGGCTTTACCTGCCAGTTAGAAGGTAGTTGTAATTTTCTACCTTTTTGGCGAACAAATACTGTTTTTACAGAATCGGTCTGGGCACTTTTAATTTGTAAACGACCTATACGATCCTGCATCACCGGATTTTCAGCAACGGAAAGTAACACACTATAATTCCCTGACCCTGAAAATGTATTAATACTTAACCAATCCACATCTTTAGTCAGTGACCATTGGGTATTACTCTCAATTTTAACAGATGATTGTGTAGCCGAAGAATCGAGAATAACGGAATCGGAAAGAACTTTAAACACGGGAGCAACCCCCGTTTGTACAATATCGACAGAAATAGAAGCATCGCTTTTTCCAGTAAAGGTTACTTTTCCCTTTCTGGTTATGGCTGAAATATTGGGATCACAAATAACGGTAATACTTTTATTCAAATCACCAAAAGATGGATTAACAGAAATGAAGCTACTTGATTCTGATAAAGCCCAGCTAGTATTTGAAAAAATATTAAACGTTTTCTCCCCACCAGTTGAAGTAAAACTAAGTACATTAGGTGAAGCATTAAAGATTTCATCTGCCCCACTTTGCGATATAGTTATTGTCCTGGCAGTCAAACCAAATCCAGCTACAGGAACTGAAAAAGAACGAAGAGAAGTAGCCAGGTTACTATCACATACCACTTTAACTGTCCCATTATTCAATCCACTTTGAGGAAAAAAAGAAAGGTGCGGAAAAGTATCTGTGATGTTCCAGCTTGTATTTGACGTAATATTAAATGTCTTCTCACCACCATTTGCAGGAAAAAGCAAACTTAAAGGGCTAACCGTCAACGTCGCCGATGCTCCAGTTTGAGAAACAGGGATGGAAATAGGTGAAACCCCGGACCCAGTTATGAGTAAGGTAGTATTTCGAACCAATGCAGAAGGATTGGCTGTGCAGGAAATGGTGACCGTGGCATTATTTGATCCGGTTGTAACATTGGATGATAAATAGGTGACTGAATCAGTGATAGTCCATGGGATATTCGACGTTATAGTAATGGTTTTCGTACCCGCTGTTGATGTAAATGACAGATTGGTCGGATTGACAGATAATCTCGGTTGTTCACCTATTTGATTCACAGCCAACGTTATAGTCTGCACTCCAACCCCTGTTATAGTTATTAAACCCGTCCTGCTTATGGTTGTGGTATTGGGGGTGCAAGTAACCCAAACTGTATCGGTAAAACTTCCTGTCGTTTTGTTTAAGGTAATATGTGTAAGCGCTTCCGTTACCGTCCAATTGGTATTGGAGTTAACCAAAAAGAATTGTTTCCCACCACCTGCATTAAAATCCAAGGATGCGGGAGAAATATTCATAAATCCTGGCACCCCGGTTTGAGAAATATTTATGGTTTTGGAAACCGCTCCAACCCCCAAAATAGTTACTACGCCTGTTCTGGTAACTGCAGAAGAATTGGCATCACAAACTACATTAATTCCCCCGTTATTTATTCCTGAAATGGAGTCCACCCTTATGAAAGGTATGTTTTCCTGAACTGTCCAGTTGGTGTTGCCTGTTATGGTCCCTTTTTGGGTGCCACCAGCCGAATTGAAGGTCATGGAGGCTGGCGTTACATTCAATAATGTAGTAGCGCCTACCTGGGAAACATTAATTATTTGGGTATCTAAACCTGGAGAGGCTATTTTAACTATACCAGATCTAGACACGGTAGCACTATTCGATTGACAGGTTACCGTTATATTCGCGTTATTGGTACCCGTCGTTTGGTTTACAGATACATAAGACAAAGATTCGATGATAGACCAACTGGTATTTGAAGAAATAGAGAGTGTTTTATTACCCCCTGATTGATCAAAAGCTAATTCTTTGGGAGAAACAGAAAGCGCAGGAGCAGCTGCATTTTGAGAAATTCTTATTGTTTTGGGTGAAACTCCTGTGCCAGACAGCGTTATTGTACCCGTTCTTTTTACAGCAGATGTATTTGGTTGACAAATAACATCTATTATCCTATTGTTTGACCCTGATGTTGCTGACAACGACACAAAAGTAAGAGACTCCGATAAAGTCCAGGTCATATTTGATTCAATGGAAATCTGTTGAGTTCCTCCAGTATCTTGAAAAACAAGCGAATCAGGTGTTACATTTAATACGGGAGCCAAACCAGCCTGGGTAAACGTTATCGATTTACTTGCTGCACCAACACCAGAAATAGTAATGCTACCCGTTCTTGCAACGGTGCTTGTATTTGGATCACACTTAATAGTAATTGTCCCATTATTTGTGCCTGAGGTTGGGCTTACGGAAAGATAAGCCAAAGATTCTGAAACTGTCCAGGTAGTATTTGAAGTTATATCGACATTTTGCGACTCACCAGTGGATGGAATGCTAATGGAGGCGTTCGAAACAGATAAAGTAGCCAAATCTTCGGCGATGGTCACAGGAAGGGCAGCCTGAACATGTGAATCACCTCCTGATCCACCATTGCCATTTATTGCCACACCTGCACTATAAAACCTAACACTACCCGTTCCTACCGGGGGTGCAGTCCATGGAATAACAAATGAACCAGAAGACCGGGTGGAAGAATGTTCTACATATACTCTGTTGTCAAGATTTATTTTATTAAAACCAGCCGGCGCATTTCCGAAAATTCCTCCTTGTATATTATTATTTCCTGAAAGAGAAACCAATTGAAAACCATATCCACGGGGATTATTTCCCGCTGCTATAGAAACTTTAACCTGATATAATTTACCTGGCGAATATTTATTAACTACCGCATTATTATCCAATAATTCAACAGAAATGACAGGAGAATAATTACCCCCACTATGACAAGAACCACAACTTCCCACCCCAAGTGGAGAACTTGTCCTATCCACATTTTGAACAGCGGCTGCTCCACCCGAATTAGATAACAGAGCCCAAGCCATTCCAATAGGAATAAGGAAGTATAAAATTTTATTCATTATTGTTGGGTATATTGGCTAAAAGAAAAAGGTTTACAAACCCTTAACATTCATATCTAACGTGTAAAGTCCATCCATAGAGGTTATAAACAAGGTAGATTTATCATAACCACCAAAACAAACATTGGCTGTCCATCTGGCATTTAACGGAATATGAGCGATTTTGACCCCTTTTTTATTAAAAACAGTCACGCCATCCCCTGTCAAATAAACATTTCCTTTTTGGTCCAGGGTCATTCCATCAGACCCCATTTCCGCAAATAATTTTTTATCAATCAATTGATTTTTTTTGTTGATGCGGTAGGAATAGGTTTTTTTTCCACCAATGTCAGCTACATAGAGTAACTTCCCATTGGCTGAACCCACAATACCATTGGGTTTTACGAGGGTAGTTTCAACTCTTTCAACCTTTTTTCCATCCTGCGACATAAAATAAACGTGTTCTCCATCTTGTTGTCTGTCAGGATTCCTTGTCCAATAATTTCTTTTATAGAGGGGATCGGTAAAGAAAATACCACCATTTGGATGAACCCATAAATCATTAGGTCCGTTCAATTTTTTTCCATCATACAAATCAAGCAGAACTTTATGTTTGCCATCGGGAGAGAAAGACCAAATCTGATTATCCATATCGGCGCAGGCCAGTAAATTTCCGTTACTATCAAAATAGAGACCATTGGCTCTACCTGAATTATCAGAAAAAATATTTAATTGACCTGATTTGGCAGACCATTTCACAATAGTATTATTTGGTTGGTCTGTGAAAAAGACATTCCCCATTTTATCGACGGCAGGGCCCTCAGTAAAAATGAAGCCACTCCCAATTTTTACAAGTTTCGCTTCATTTTTTACGATAGAAGCATCATCCATTATTTGTCCAAATGAAAAATGAACAAAAAGTATATTGATTAAAAACAGACAACGAGCAAAATGATTCATGTTCAAAATTTTTAATCAATATAACAATAAATTATGGCTTAAAAAACATCTGACAATGGATCTTTGAAAGATATTCCATTATCTAAAGGATCTCTTGAAAGCAAATTGAATTCGACCAGCGCGTGAATAATCAGTTCCATGAAAATAAGAGTATTTTCTTTTTCACTCCCCGCATATTTTTCTGCCAGTTTTTTCAGACCTGCCACTTTTTCCAATCGGTTTAAATATTCATTTTCCGGTAAATCCAAAGGCAATTCTAACACATTTGCATCTGAAAAATAGGCTTTTAGCGTTCCATAAGGATCTCTTTCATTCCCTTTAGAGAGCGCATCGGGATTCGGGAAAAGTTTCAGGAAATAATTTTTGATAGCCTTTCCAAAAAGCGCCATAGCCACTGCCTGAGGACCTTCCTGTTCCCCTTCATAAACGAGTTCAATTTTCCCTGTAATAGCGGGAATAATTCCCCAGAAATCACTTATTCTTGCTATGCCGGTTGATTCTTTATTCAACAATAATCTTCTTTCGACGGTACTTACCAGATTTTCATAAGCACTAATAGATAAACGCGCTGAAACACCACTTTTTGCATCTACAAATTCACTTTCGCGTGCTTGAAAAGCAATATCTTCCAATAAATAGGATAAAATATCAGGTATTTTGACAACATTTTCCATTTCCGGAGCAATTTTAGCTTCCGCTAAAGTTATCTGCCTGGCTATGTCAATCGTTTTTGGATAGTGGGTTAAAATCTGGCTTTGAATCCTATCTTTTAGTGGGGTAATAATACTTCCCCTATTGGTATAATCTTCCGGATTAGCGGTAAAAACGAAGGAAATGTCCAGCGGGAGTCTCAGTTTAAAACCTCTGATCTGAATATCACCCTCCTGTAAAATATTGAATAAAGCTACTTGAATTCTTGGCTGCAAATCGGGTAATTCGTTGATAACAAATATACAGCGATGAGAACGAGGAATAAGGCCAAAATGAATGACTCTTTCATCAGCATAAGGCAATTTTAAAGTGGCAGCTTTTATCGGATCGACATCCCCAATTAAATCGGCAATACTAACGTCGGGGGTGGCCAATTTTTCGACGTATCTGTCGCTTCTGTGAAGCCAGGTTACGGGTGTTTCATCTCCCATTTCAGCCACTAAATCTCTGGCAAATCTGGAAAGCGGCTGCATTGGATCGTCATTTAACTCACTTCCTGCAACGATAGGAATATACTCATCTAACAAATTGACTAACAAACGCGCCATTCTGGTTTTGGCTTGTCCTCTTAATCCGAGGAACAAAACATGGTGTCTGGAAAGAATTGCTCTCTCCAAATCAGGAATTACCGTATTTTCAAAACCAAGGATTCCAGCAAGAATAGGTTCACCCTTTTGCAACCTTGATCTAAGATTTCTGCGTAATTCATCTTTTATAGAAATAGGTTGATAACCTGTCGATTTTAATTGCCCTAATGTGGAAGCCCTCATGTTTTACATTTTTTTTAGGAAACATTGAAAAATGAAATTAGTTTATGATTTTCCTTATGTTTAATTTTTAAATAACATGAGTAAAGCATTTTTATATAGAAAATTACCGATATTGTTTTTATTATTTATTCTAAATTACAAGCGATGAAATATTGTCTGCTTTTTTGTTTCATAATACCTTTTGGTTCTATTTTCAGGGCAAATGGGCAAATCGTAGGGCCTGAAAATGGTACCCTAATTATTGTAGGTGGTGGAAAATTATCCGAAACTATTCTATTGGCTTTCATAGAAGCATCAGGGGGCAAGGAAGCACCCATTTTAGTTATACCAACCGCTTTGGGACAACCAAGTTATACAGAAAATGAAGGTGATTTTTTAAGAAAATTAGGGGCCCAAAATGTAAAGGTCTGGCATACTTACGATAAGTTGGTGGCCAATACAGATAGTTTTGCTAATCAAATTAAAATGGCAAAGGGCATTTGGTTTACAGGAGGAAGACAATGGCGATTAGTGGATGCTTATGAAGGGACTGCCACGGAAAAAGCATTTTGGAAGGTTCTGGAAAATAATGGTGTCATTGCAGGTACTTCTGCGGGAGCGTCCATACAAGGTGATTACCTGATTAGAGGAGATACGAAAAATAATACTATCCTTATGGGAGATCATGAAAAGGGTTTTGCCTTTTTAAAAAATGTCGTTATTGACCAACACGTTTTAGCAAGAAACAGGTCTTTTGATTTGCCAAAAGTGTTAGAAAAATTCCCCTCCTATTTGGGTATTGGTTTGGACGAAAACACAGCTATTGTCGTTAAAAAGGATACATTCAGGGTCATTGGCGATAGTTATGTTCTTATGTATGATAAAAGTACCGAAAACCCTTTTTATCTCCTAAAGAAAGGAGAGCAATACGATTTACAAAAAAGACAGATTTTAACTCTGAAAAATTAAAAAATGATATTTTCAATACATATTCGTCCACTTTTATGGTCTATTATTCTAACTTTTTTATTCCTTGAGACCAAAGGTCAGGAATTTCGAATACATAGCCACAATGATTATTTGCGACATCTTCCTTTTTGGGAAGCTGCTTCAGCCAAAGCCATGTCCATTGAAGTAGATGTCATCCTGCTGAGAGACACATTGTTTGTAGCGCATGAAAAGGAATCTATTACATCGAACAGGACCTTTGAAAATATGTATCTGGAACCTTTAAGGCTAAGTTCTACCATGTCCTTTTCCTTGCACCCGTCATTACAACTATTGGTAGATTGTAAAACGGAGGCCAACACTACCCTTGCGTTAATTATTAAAAAATGTGAAACTTACAAGGAATTCCTTTACCATCCTGAAACGGGAAAAGGGGTGAAAATCATAATTTCTGGGAACAGGCCTCCTGCCTCAGATTATAATAACAGCCCACCGTATTTATTTTTTGATCACCAATCCATAGATGATTTAGACAAAATATCTTTTGAAAAAATAGGCATGGTTTCACTTCCATTTTACAAGTTTGTCAGATGGAATGGGAAAGATACCATACCAACTGTGGAAAAAGAAAAAGTGTTGAAAATAACACAATCAGTTCATAAATATAAGGTTCTTTTTCGTTTTTGGGCAACACCTGACACTCCTGAGGCTTGGAAAATGTTACCTGAACTTGGCATTGATTTCATCAACACCGACCAACCAATCCGGGTTTCAGAATATTTAAAAACTAATTCAAAATAACCTACTTCTCAGCAGAAATGAGGTATTTACCTCCTGATTTAGTATTCAACGTCATATCAAACGACGTTTTACCTTGCCAGATCGAGGTTGCTGTTGGCTTATGAATGATCGGTAAACCAGGATTAACCCATTGAAATAAAGGATTTGAATCCACACCCACTGTGTTTTCAACCTCATCAGCACATATAACTTGCTCATTGGTTCTGACTTTAATTAATCCTCCCAATGAACTATGAATTCTTGCCATTTTTAGTTGACCATTATCCCATTCCATATCTACCGTAACACCACCTCTGGCTTTCAGACCCGTTACTTTACCAGTATGCCATGCAGTGGGCAAGGCAGGCAGAAGATGTATTTCACCTTCATGACTTTGAACCAGCATTTCAGCTATTCCGGCGGTAGCTCCAAAATTCCCATCGATTTGAAAAGGAGGATGAGCATCAAATAAATTGGGATAAGTACCTCCCCCGCTCATGTTGGCACCGTCCACTCTTACTAGTTTAAACAAATTAGATAAAATATTTAACGCCTTATCTCCGTCTTTTAAACGAGCCCAAATATTCACTTTCCAGCCCATAGACCAACCTGTGGCTTCATCCCCTCTCCTATCCAACACTTTTTTTACTGCTGACATCAACTCAGGAGTATGTTTCTCATTTATCTGATCCCCTGGATACATAGGATACAGATGAGAAAAATGTCTGTGTTGCACCTCACTGTCCTGAAAGTCAATTTGCCATTCCTGAAGCTGGCCAAATTGGCCGATTTGATAAGGCAACAGATCTTTTAATTTATCCTTAACCTCAATATCTTCAGCTATTTTCAATACACGGCAAGCCTGTAAATATCTGTCTAACGTTTCTCTTACGATAGCCATATCCATGGTTGGACCCTGGCTAAAAGTAGCTCTTTTATTCCCATCATAAATAAAATCATGTTCAGGAGAATGCCCGACAGGTGTCACCCAATTCCCCGACTTATTTTTAAAAAGCCAATCATTATAAAACAAAGTGGCTCCTTTTAAAAGCGGAAAAACCTCATTACGTAGAAAAATTAAATCCCCTGAAAAAAGATATCTTTCCCAAAGATGACTGGTTAACCAACCAGCAGCCATGGGCCAAAAGGAACAATTACATTTATCAATAGGCTCAGCATGTCGCCAGATATCCATATTATGGTGAGCAACCCACCCCCTGGCATCGTACATGTTTTTTGCTGTTTTCTCCCCATTGACAGCTAACTCTTTAATGGCTGTAAAAAACGGTTCATGGCATTCTGATAAATTAGTTAATTCCGCAGGCCAATAATTCATTTGCGCATTAATATTAATTGTATAGGCACCATTCCAGGGAGGAACCATTAATTCGTTCCAAATGCCTTGCAAATTAAGGGGTTGGCCACCAGGTCTTGACCCGGAAATCATAAGATATCTTCCAAATTGAAAATACAACGAGACAAAGGAAGGATCTTTACCATTTGAAAAAAGTTCAACTCTTTTGTCCGTTGGAAGTAAAGATTGTTTAGTCTTTGCGGCCAGATTTAAAGACACTCGATTAAATAAGGACTTATAATCCCTTTCCTGTCTAGATTTCAGCGAATCGAAAGAAACATTTTTAACTTTTGAAAAATACAGATGTAAAATAGAGTCCATATTCAGCCCATGAATAGCGGGACTTTTATCAAAACCATTAAAATTAGTTGTAGCAGAGAGAATAACAATGATGTCCTTCGTATTGTCCACTTGAATATGATCCTCATGATAATTTATTTTCCCTCCAACGTTTCTAACCTCAAGTCTCACTTCAAAAGACAGACCTTCACCTGATTCCTTCAGGTCATATAAAATTCTATTGGCATTGGGTCGAAGATTTCCTAATTCGTCATAAACCTCCGGATATTTGTACTGATCATTTATGCTTTCAACCATAGAAAATTCCCTTCGCAAGGCAAAGGAGGGAGCTTTTCCTTCCAAACGAAGGAAATTATCCTTTAAAGATAGTGTTTCAGTGGGTTTATGAGGCGTGGAAAGGTAAAGTTTGCAGTGTAACAGCTCCTCATCCAATGCTTCCAATCTAAAAACCATGATATGATCTGGATAACTGGCAAAATAAGTGTGTTTAAATCTATTATCCCCTATTTTATACTGTGTGACCACCGAGGCATCAGCAAGATTCAAGGTTCGGCTATAATCCTTTACATTTTGAGAATCACGTTGAAAATCAATCCATAAGTCAGCCATAGGTTGATACATCTGATGATTCCTTCCCAACCATTCCTTGCTTATAATTTTTTGAGCGTCAATAAATTTTTGCTGATCGATAAGTTGGGTTACTGAATCTAAATATTTACCCACCTTTATATTATCAAATGTTTTTAGCGGATCACCGGAATACAAGGTACCCTCATTCAACTGAATTCTTTCCCGAATGACATCGCCAAAGACCATTGCGCCCATGTAACCATTGCCAATGGGTATAGCTTCATTCCACCGCTTTGCGGGCTGGTCATAACGAATAATCAAATCATCTGATTGAGATTGACACCATAGGTTGGTTGGAGAAAATGTTAATAAAACAATGAATAAGGCAAAAAGAGAGTGTCTCATAATTTATTTCGTGGTTATCGGAGAAATTTTAAAAAGATAAACGCCATGATGAGGAATACGCAATAATTTTTTACCTTCCCAAGAACCCATATCTTCCTGTCGCCATAAATCTCTGACGTTAACAGGCCCATTCATTTGTAAATCCTTTACATCTAATTCAATATTCAAAGCCTGTTCATCACCCCAGCGGAAATATTCGTATGGAATATCTCCCAGTGGACTGGCATTAAAAATTCCAACGGCAAAGGAGCCGTCTTCCAATGGTTTCTTCCAGATCTGATAATTATTTTCCATTTTAATAAGGGAAGCAGGTTTACCCAGAGGATCCTGATTTACTTCAATAACCTCCGAATTGGTCAATAAATTTAGGGTAAATGCATCCAATTGATCCATGGGACAACCGATTAACAAAGGAGCGGCTAACAAACAGTGCATAGAAAAATGACTATATTG
>JBILDL010000245.1:0-4381 GCA_044352635.1 Saprospiraceae bacterium
TGTTTTCTATTATGCCGCCAAGCAACCTGGTCTGTCTATTCAGTTTAAAATTAAGGATAGGGTGGAGGATGCCCTTCGCGATTTTAAAATAGTGCAGTTAAAGTTAGATAAAGAGCAAATAGCGGCCCTGGATACTAAGATTATATTGGAACCGGAACCTATTTCTAAAGATGAAGTGGATTCCTCCAGATTAACTAGTGCCATTGCCGCAGTTATAGGTATGTCGATGGGCTTTATTATGTATATGACCGTCTTTATTTATGGTATGATGGTCATGCGTTCAGTGATGGAAGAAAAGATGAATAGAATTGTGGAGGTAATGATTTCATCGGTAAAACCTTTTCAATTAATGTTGGGAAAAATTATTGGTGTTGGTGGCGTAGGTTTAACGCAAGTATTGGTATGGGTGATTTTAGTCCCTGTATTATTGCTTATTACGAGGTTGATTATGGGTATTGATTTATCAACAAATATGTCTATGGCACAAGGCGCTACGCCGGATTTCAATCCTGACGATATGCAAGCTATGGTAGCGTTGGCTATGAAAGAGTTTAATCAAATTAACTGGTGGCTCATCGTACCTTTGTTTATGTTATTCTTTTTAGGAGGGTATTTCTTGTATTCTTCTCTTTTTGCTGCGGTAGGTTCGGCGATAGGCGATGACATGGGAGAAAGCAGTTCTTTAACGCTACCTATAACCATTCCCGTTATTTTAGCCCTCTACATAATGATGCAAAGCGTAGAATCACCTGATTCAAGTCTTGCCAGGTGGTCATCTATGTTTCCCTTATTTTCACCCATTGTTATGCCTGCCCGACTGGCCTTCAACCCGCCATGGTGGGAGGTAGCACTTTCATTAACCATTTTGATAGGTACGGCCATGTTTTTTGTATGGATTTCGGGAAGAATTTATAGGGTGGGTATCTTATTGTACGGTAAAAAAGCAGGAATGAAAGAGTTGGTTAAATGGGTTTTTATGAAATAACTTTTCCTTCTTTGTATAGGGGAAGAATAATAGAAAAGGTAGTGCCTTTATTTTCTTCCCCATATTTTACAAATATCTTTCCTTCGTGATAATCTTCAATAATCCTTTTCGCTAGAGAAAGGCCTAAACCCCAGCCCCTCTTTTTTGTGGTGAAACCGGGTTGAAAAACTGTTTTATGGTTAGACGGCGGTATTCCCTTTCCATTATCAGAAATATCAATGTGTACCTGGTTCGAATCTAAGCTTATGTGTGCAGAAATTAACCCTTTTCCGTCCATGGCATCCAGGGCGTTTCGCAGTAAGTTTTCAATGACCCAATCGAAAAGGTGTGCATTTAAACCAACCATAATAGGTTTGTATTCTTCTACAGAAGGGAAATTAAAAGAGACCTTACGCGGCGCGCGTCTCTGCATGTAATTTCGGCAATCATCTAATTGAGCATAAATATTAACAGGTAATAATTGAGGAGCAGAACCAATTTTAGAAAAGCGGTCTGCCACAAGTTCAAGCCTGTTTACATCTTTTTCGAGTTCTTTAATAATATCTGCAATTTCTGAGTCCTGGAGCTCTTTAGATTTTAATAAATCAATCCATGCAATAAGACCGGAAATGGGTGTACCAAGCTGGTGTGCCGTTTCTTTAGCCATACCTACCCATACTCTATTTTGTTCTTCTCTTCGGGCAGAACTAAATCCGATGTAGCCAAAAAAGATAAAAGCAGCGATAAGACCAAGTTGCATCAAAGGAAAGAATCTAAGTTGACGCAAAGTCACTGATTCCTCGTAATACAACTTGTTACCGTAGCTTTCAATGGGTTTAACTCCCTGGCGTTTCAAACGTGCCAGTTCTTTTTCAATGTTTTTTGGATTGGTAGAAGCGTAATTTCTTGAATCAAGGATCTGACCAGAAGGATCTACCAAAATAACGGGAATGGTTTGGTTGTTTTTTATAATGTCAAATGGAATAGTCAGGTCTTGACAAGAACTGCAGGCCTCATTAACCGGATTATTTAACTCTGCATACGCTTTAGCCCAAAGATCTGCTTTTTGCATTTCTTCTTCTGCCAGTCGCTTACTTAAATATTGAGCATAAAATTGAGAAATAAGAATTAGCACTACCCCAACGGCTGCTAAATATTTCTTCCAATGTGATTTTCGCTTATAAATATCCATTAAGTTATTAAGGGTTTCTAGACGTATGATTTAACTGATAAGAAGCAACTCTGGAGATAGTATTTTCTTGAACATTGCTATAAAAAAGATTGAAATCAGCAATATGATAATTCTTATTTCTATATAGAAAACTCCACGGAAATTTTGGATGACTTACCTCTAAATAGGCACCTTTAATTGTGGCGTCACAAATGGCGGGTAAAACTTTATCGAAATTTAGAAGTACTGCTCCTTTGTTTAATTCCTTTGGTGCTACTTCTTTCGAGCGACTCCAGGACAAAGGATTAACCACTACGATATCTTCATCACCGGATTTAGAGGTAGGTGCACTTTTTTCCTCCCAGGTCCTCCAACTGACAAAACAACCGGTTTGATTGGCATTTTCACAAGGAACAATCTGTTGAAAAGCATTTTGCTTAATGGGCATACCTATTAAATAGGCTGCAACTAATTTTTGTGCTAAAGGTTTTCCATCAAAAAATTCCTTCATTAAGCGCTCAGCATGATTAGTTCCCTGACTGTGTGAGGCAATTATAATAGGCTTATCATTATTATAATGTTGAAGGTAATACATAAATGCCTGGCGGATATCTTGGTAAGCCAGTTCGAAAGCAGCTACTGCCTTTTCTTTTTCATTGCTAAAATAAGCACTTAAATGTGCTTGTCTATAAAAAGGGGCATAAACATTTCCTGCTTTATTGAATATAGATGCCTGAAACTTTAGGGTGGAGTTTTCAGTTTTGAGACGTAATTTTTCATCTGCAAGATTGCCATTCCAATAGGTCACTTTTTTATTGTCGGTGTAAGTGGTGGGATGCAGAAAAAATACATCCACCTTTGAAAGCAATTCGTTTGGTTTAGATCCATTATTTGACAATCCTTTCGGTGTTTCATCAGTTAAGTCAATTTTTTCAGGCAAAGCGCCCCACGATGACGCTTGGCTGTAATCGGGCGAACTTCCTGTCTGCGTGTCTATTAGTACTTTGGAAGATTGACAAGATGTTATCAAACCAGTTAAAATTAGACATTGTATTAACTTAATCATAGTTCCCTTTTTTAATATAACCTTCAACCATGTTAATTTATTGGTGCAAAGGATAACAATTTTACATAAAAATTAATAGTTAATTAGCTATTATTTTTGACAACAAACGCTTACTTTAGATTTTTTCAATTTAACCTACAAGCAAATTTTTGAAATCACTATGAAAAATATACTGTCAATTTGTTTTTCCTTTTATTGTTTGCAGATTTTTTGCCAGTCTACAACGGAAGAGATCTTAGTGAGAAAGGCCATTGTTGAGATGTTTGATGGGATGTTTAATGCAGACAGCGCAAGGATTCGCCAGGTTTTTCATCCTGAAATGAGATTGATGACCATCGCAGCAGATAAATCAGGTGTGCCTATAGTACAGTCAACCAATATTGAAAATTTTTTAAAAAGTGTCGGTACGCCCAGAAAGGAAGGGCCATTAGATGAACGTATCTGGTCGTATAAAATACAAATCGACGGGAGCTTGGCTTCTGTTTGGACTCCTTATTCATTTTATGTCGGCAATCAATTCAGTCATTGTGGTACCAATACTTTTCAATTGGTAAAAATGAGTGGAGGTTGGAAAATATTACAAATTACAGATACCCGTCAAAAGGATAATTGTAGAATGGGTGTACCAGTAAAACCTGAAGTATTACCTCAATATTTAGATGATATGATTACTAAATGGCATAAAGCGGCATCAACGGCTGATGAGGAGACCTTTTTTGGTATGATGACGCCTGATGCCATCTATATTGGTACCGATACCACAGAGCGCTGGCTGAGGGATACCTTTAAACGCTGGTCTGCTTTTGCATTTGAGAGAGATGTTGCCTGGGATTTTTCTGCCAGTCAAAGAAATATTACTATTTCTAAAGATGGTAACACAGCATGGTGGGATGAACTTCTCGTTACCTGGATGGGGCCATGCAGAGCAACAGGCGTGCTAATAGATACCCCTGCCGGGTGGAAAATTAACCATTATCAGCTTTCTGTAACGGTTCCAAATGATTTGATAAAACCTTTTATTGAATTAACCAAACCAAAATAACTGACATTTTAAATCTTAAAACCTTATCTGTTATGAATTATCTTCTTTCAAGAAAAACTATTTTATTAGGATTTGTTTTTCTAACCTTTTCTTCTGTTCATTTTGTTGCTGCACAGTCAAATAACACAAATGACGCGA
>JBILDL010000246.1:0-4367 GCA_044352635.1 Saprospiraceae bacterium
GAAAGAATTGCGGTCTATATCGGTTAACTGAGCGGCAGTATCTAAGTAATGTTGAATAAGAGATTCTCTGATATCGTTGGGAATATTTGCCTTTGCCTGGTACAAAAGGGAGGCCAGGTCATACTGTAATGCTCCTTTTCTTCCTCCTTGATAATCAATAAAATAAGGATTTCCATTTCTGATTAGAATATTTCTGGACTGAAAATCACGGAACATAAAATATTCATTATCGGCTTGAAGTAAAAAATCGGCTAACTGGTGAAAATCTTTCTCCAAGGCAACCTCATCGAAACCAACCTGGCTGGGTAAAAGGAAATGATATTTGAAATAGTTGAAGTCCCAGAACATTGATTCTCTGTCAAAGGATTCCTTTGGAAAACAATAGGTATATTGAAGCTCTTTACTACCATTAATCTGTAAATGCGCTAATTTTTCGACGACCTTTTTGTACAATTGAACCAAAGAATCAGGAAACTGATGTTGATTTTGAAGGAGGAAGCTGTATAGGGTTGTGGAACCTAAATCCTCCTGTAGATAAACTTTAGCGTCTAAATTTTCGGCATAAATGGCTGGAACTGGTAATTTTCTTTCGTGAAAATGCTTACTAAAATTTAAAAAAGCTAAACTTTCTTTGGCATGAGGACTATAGGTGCCAATAGCGACCTTATCATTTTTTTGTAACCGGTAATAAATTCTATCAGAACCGGAAGGGGCCAGGGGTAAAATAAGATCAGGAGGCACACCGGCCCAGGATTCAAACAATTCTGCGAGAGCCCATTCAGTTTTAGGTGATGCCATGGTTAAAATAGGGGGATAAGGGAGTTAATCGATAGGTTTTTCTTCTATAATTTCAGATTCTTCCTCTTCCCAATGCTCAAAATTCTTTGGATCTGGGAATCCTGAATCATCAAATTCATTCAATACAATAAAGTCATCTTCGTTATGACCAGAAGCCTGTCTATTATTCTTATTGGGTTTGAATTCTCTATGAGGAACGACGAGCACTTGTTTTTCAAGTTCCATAGGCTGAGCTTTTTGGTCTCTGATAGAAGAACTGATTTGACTCCAGATAAGATCTTTGAGTTTATCGATACCATAACCTGAGACCGCTGAAATAAAAACGACGGTAACATTTTCAGGTAATTCTTCTTTAATGAGGGAGATCAACTCCTCGTCTAAAAGGTCCGATTTAGTTATGGCTAATAATCGGGGTTTATCCAATAATTCTATATTGTATTTGGCTAGTTCATTTAGTAGAATATGGTATTGGGTAGCAATATTTTCTGCATCGGCAGGAACCATAAAAAGTAACGAGGCATTTCTTTCGATATGGCGTAAGAACCTCACACCCAATCCTTTACCTAAGTGAGCATCTTCGATAATTCCAGGAATATCGGCCATTACAAAGGAATGATTATCGCGGTAGGAAACGATACCAAGGTTTGGCACGAGGGTAGTGAAGGGATAATCTGCAATTTTTGGTTTTGCAGCAGATATAGCGGCAAGCAGGGTAGATTTACCGGCATTCGGGAATCCAACCAGACCGACATCGGCCAAAACTTTCAGTTCAAGTATTTTCCATTCCTCCAGGCCAGCTTCACCAGGTTGAGCATAACGAGGCGATTGATTTACAGGATTACGAAAATGGTAATTACCTAAACCGCCTCTACCTCCGGGGGTCACAATTCTCTTTTCGCCATGGCGGGTAATTTCTGCTTCGATCTCATTGGTTTCCGCATTTTTTACTACAGTACCCAGGGGAACTTGCAAAATAACATCCTTTCCATTGGCGCCATGCGCATTTTTATCACCCCCATTTCCGCCATTATCAGCAATAACATGTTTTCGATATTTCAGAGAAAGTAGCGTCCAAACATTTCTATTTCCTTCCAGAATGATATGCCCTCCTCTTCCGCCGTCACCACCATCGGGACCACCTTTGGCATTCAATTTATCTCTATAAAAATGCACTGCACCACCACCACCAGAACCGGAGCGACAACAAACACGTACGAAATCAACAAAATTTTGCTCAGCCATAGAGGTTTAGGTAAAAATATTTATGTTGTTTCGTCAAAAGAACGACACAACGCTTCGAATATATGTTGAATGGTACCAATTCCGTCCATTTTAAAAGCTTTTCCTTTTTCGGCGTAATATCCAAATACAGGCATAGTTTCCGACTTATAAACGTCTATTCTATGTTGAATAATAGCAGGATCATTGTCGTCTGATCTACCTGAAGATTGCCCCCGAGATAAAATACGTGTTATGATTTCTTGGTCGGCTACTTCAAGCATTAGCAGGCGATGAATATCTTGATTTAAAGAGGAAAGAAGTTCGTCCAAAGCCTCACATTGAGCTATATTTCTTGGAAAACCGTCGAAAATATATCCTGGAACATCTGGATTTGAAATGACACGATTTCGCAACATACCAATGGTTACCTCATCGGGAACCAACTGACCTTTAGCGATATAATTTTTTGCCTCAACACCTAAAGGGGTATCCTGACTCATTTCGCTTCTAAACAAATCTCCCGTAGAAATATGTAATAAGCCATATTTTTCGACCAACTTAGCCGCCTGGGTCCCTTTTCCTGAGCCTGGAGGACCGAACAAGATTAGATTTTTCATGCGTAAAATTTAAAATACTCAAATTACCTTTTTCAGGCGGTTTCAATAACTCGTTGGTTTCATTGGTTGGTTAGTACCGTGGGCTTCCACTTAGGCATGATAGCTAAAGTGGGAAGTAAATTTATTTTTTCAAAAGGCTGGCGATCCTGAATGGGAGGATCTTCTGTTCCAGCAATAAGATCGGCCGTCAATATAGGTTCCTGTAAAATACTATCCACTGGTGCAGTATAATTTCTGGCACCTGGCAGAACATTTCTAACTGATTTATATTTTGACCTCCAATAATGGGAGGTGGCCAAATTATCTATTCTCAATCCGCCATGTGTGGTGCTATGGATGATAAAAATGGAATCTTTTACTACCTTACTAACTAATGCAACGTGAAAAACTCTTCCCCGTTTTGTTCGGCGAAAAAATACTAAATCACCGGGAATGGCATTTTTCAAAAGTATTTTGTCGCCTTGTAAAGATTGAGCAGAAGAAGAAGGGGAGAGATGTATGCCAAACTTTTTAAAAACAAACATCGTGAACCCAGAGCAGTCAAACCCTCCTCTTGCCGGGCTTCTACTGGCATAACGATAGGGTAATCCAAGGTAGTTTTTTGCAAATAAAACGATACTATCTCTAGAAATCGATACTGAATCAGCTGCCAGGCCAGCATTCAGCCTGGTAAGTGATGATAAAAAAAGCGTAAAAAGTAAAAGATTTCTCATAAAAAAGTTCCGAAAAGGCAAAGATAACAAATTCCTTCGTCTAACCAAAAACCTTTATGTCGTTGAGGAAAGGAAATTGTGTGCGGAACGCCATTTGATTATCAAAACGTAAGGCGTAAGTTATTATTTGTTCTTCTTTACCGGCTGTAGAAAGAGGTAATCCATCATAAGATAAAATAACTGAACCTCCTCCGTATTCGTGATTATTCCCGTCTATACCCACCCGATTTACTCCAATGGTATAAGATTGGTTTTCAATGGCACGGGCAATTAACAGGTTATCCCATGCATATTGTCTCAACGATGGAAAATTGGCAACGTATAATAAAATATCGTAATGCCCAAGTACATTCATAGAAGATTCCGGGAACCGCAAATCGTAACAAATCTGTGGGAGAATGCGCCATCCTTTGTATTGAATGACTATTTTTTTATTACCAGGTGTGTAATGAAGGTGTTCGCCGGCAAAAGAAAACAGGTGTTGTTTATCGTAAAAAGAGTAATTACCATTTTCATCTACCCAGATAAACCGGTTGTAATACTTTTCTTTTTCACAGAAAACAATGCTGCCACAAACAGCTGAAGAGAAATCAGCCGCCAAATTTTTCATCCAAAGTAAAGTAATTTCTTGTTCTTCGGGCGTAATGAAAGAAGGATTCATGGTGAATCCGGTAGTAAACATTTCCGGAAGTACGATAATATCTGTACTTCCGGAAAGTGGAGAAAGCAGGTTACGGAGATAAGCTAAATTACCATCGACATTTTGCCAAATTATATTGGACTGAACGGCAGCAACGCGTAAATCAGCAACTTTAGTCATGTTACCTATTTGAGATGGGCAACAAATTATTTCTTCTTCTTAGTATCCTTATCTGCAGCTGCAGCAGCAGAACGAAGAGCTCTTGGAATTTCAATGGTAACGGCTGGAATACTGCCATTATTTAAAATTTCAATGCCATTTGGCACTGGAATATCGCGAACTCTAAGAGATTGACCTAAATCCATACTAGTAATATCG
>JBILDL010000247.1:0-4335 GCA_044352635.1 Saprospiraceae bacterium
ATTAGTTCATGAGCGGAATCAATCAACTGACCTTTTTTCTCCTTAAATTCCTCTAAAATGGGACCCATTAAAAGTCCGTCAGTAGCAAAAGCATGACCACCACAATTGAGCCCCGATTCAATGCGATATTCGGACACCCAAAGCCCCTTTTTAGCTAAAAAATTACCTTGAATCATGGCTGAACGGAAATCGCTCACCTTCAGGATAATTTTCTTTTTCAAGAAGCCATTTTCATTCGGAAAAAAGTCATCAAAATGCTCAAAATAACTATATAACCTTGGATTCATACCTGCAGAAAGTACCACCGAAGAAGACAGATTACTGTTTACAAAACCGCGAAGCGCGGCATGGGCATCATTAAATTCAATGGGAAGCTGGACATTATTTTCATAATTATCTTTATCCACTTTCGTCATAATATTGACATCAATGTCCCCTGCAGAAAAATTTTCCTCTAAATACTTTCTAACACCATCTCTTATGGTGATCCCTCCTTCCACCATTCTCATCAAGCCCTCTTTAAAGGTTGATTTATTAGGTAACATGGCTATGAAATGCATGAGAGAATCCTTATTCTCGGACAATTCTTTTTTAAAATTATCAAATTTACTTTTGACAATAGTATCGACAAGATTCAGATAGCTGGTTATCCTTAAAGCCCTGCAATCATGGCATTTATTATTCAATGCATGATAAGGCAAATTGAACTTTCTGCTATAAAAAGCATTCATTTTTTCAATAAGTTCGTCATCCATAATGGAAATGACGGAAGAAATACCTAAATGAGCTACCCGAATGGGGCTATCAATGGTGTAGGCCAGACCCATAACAGGGATATTAAATGTATGAATGGAAGGGTGTGTCATGCTAAAGAATTAAAATATAATTCTCCAAAGATGACGTAATGAACCGAATGAAATGGTGACAAAAATCATGATAAATAAAAGGTTCGTTGAACTATCTCCACGGGCAAATAATCTTACCTGATTGATTCGTCAGATCTCGCCAGATAAAAGATAATTCAATGCTTTGGGGATTAATATTTCCAAGATTTTGCTTGGAAATGACAATGTCATAACTTAAACCTATCTGTAAATTATTGAGCATAATACCAACATAAGGATAAAAAGCATCCCCTTCCCTGAACCAACTACCAGCATAAAGTACCTGAATATTTTCGCCTTTACTCATGTCTAAACCTACCACACCACCGATAGCAAAATAATTTTGTTTAGCCTGGATTCTAAAAATTCCGTTGGCGCTAAACATAAGATTATTCCAGGAACTAAATTCATAGCTACTATAAAAAACCGTTTCCAAGGAGGTTCTTTGTGAAATATCTTTTAAAAAACTTTGTTGAGGTTTATTCATATTAAACAAGGAAATCCCCATATTAAATTGATTATAAGTCGTTTGGTAACTATATTGAACGCCGGCATTCAAGCTATAAAATACAGGCATTTTCAATAATTGATTTTCTCCACTAGCCCTGTTTACATCGAAACCATTACTTCCAAATTGATTTCCAAAAGTGAGATTCACTCTATCTAAATATCTTTTTCCGACAGTCGATTGGAATCCAACGCCTATGGTATTATTTTCATTTAGATTCAGGTGGTAACTGATGGAGCTGCTTACATAAGAACTTTTTAGTAAGCCATAATTTGATTGATCTCCTAAAAACAATAAACCCAGCCCTAAAATATTTTTATTCCCTTTTTTATCAGCAAATACATTGGCATCCAATCCCATTGTATAGGTTCTATAGGGTGTTTTTCCAACACTCCATTGGTCCCTATAATTGCTCATTAGTCTATATTTTCCATAACCCGTGCCAACTAACGCGGGATTTATGGTAGCTGGCGACATAAAATATTGCGAAAAATGGGGGTCTTGGGCCGAACCCATCACGTTGGCAAAAAACAAGATAAAACAAATGAATTTCAGGTCCTTCATCGTAATAATATTGATTGACCTCGTTTATTAAACGTTCCACCATCGGATCCGACCCCTTCCACCATCCAAACATAAGAATCTATGGGTTGTAAAATACCATTGAACGTTCCATCCCAATAAGAATTCTCATTGGTAGTTTCAAATAATAATTGTCCCCATCTATTAAAAATTCTGAAATACTTTAATTTTGTTATTCCGATGTTAAAAAATTTTAATTGGTCATTTTCCCCATCATTATTAGGGGTAAAAGCCTCCGGAACCATAATATCCGTTTTTTCAAAAACATTAACTTGCAGGGTATCTGTTGTTTTACACTTATTGGCAGTATAAATATCAATTAAAAATTCCTGATTCATATTGGAATTATACATAGGATTATAGGCATTCCAACCCCTTAGGTCAACGCTAGGCTTCCAATCATAAGTCACTCCAAATTTTCTGGCAAAAAGAGATTGAGGTAAATTCCTACTGACATTCATAACTGGGTAACGAATACCAGCAATAGGCTGTTCGACCTGAATTTTTCTGCTTTTCATTGGAATTTGTTCAGGGCATTCCTCTATTTCTATGCTCAAAGTAACATTAAATAAACCAGATTTTTGAAATGAATAAACAGGCGATTTATTATAAGAAACGCCGGTTCCATCGCCAAAGTCCCAAATATATTGTTAATTATCCCCACCTTTAGTTTCATTTAAAAAAGCTACAGGAAACTGAATACATGAATTTAGAAAAGAAAAATCAGGTTTTGGAATGTTTACATTATTTAAATTTATTTTTGTGTCAGATAAGGTCATACACCCATTTGAAGAAACAGCTTTTACCTCATAAACGCCACCCCGATGAGCTTTTAACTGACTGGAAGTTACTCCCACAATAGGCTGTCCATTAAAGTACCAGTAAACCAAACTGTTAGTGACAGCATTTAAAGTGATTGGGACACTATCGCAAATAAAATAGGTTGAAGGCTGCAATAAAGAAATAGTAGGATTATCATAGACTTCAAATTTAAACTGGTCTGATATGGTGGCACAACCATCCTTATTTGAGATCATAACCTGATAATTCCCTGCCTGTTTCACCGTAATTTCAGTGTCAACTGAATCCCAAACTACATTATCTTTAAGCCATTTGATTTCATTTAATTTATCAACTTCATTGGAAGAAATACTAAGAACAGAAGAATCTCCAGCACAAAAAGCAGGCTTTCCACTTATTTTTAAATCTATCCTGGGATTTGCTAATATTCTAATATACTTTTCGATGGTATCTCTACATTTATTAACATCTTCAATGAGTAAACCAATGATAAAAAGACCTGTATCCTTAAATGTAGTTTTAAGAACTTCCGTATAATTTTTTTTATCACCGGCAATTATCCACTGCCTTTTAATAATATCTGAAGCATTCGACGAAATGGATTTATCTTGAAATTCATATAAATTATTTCCAAAACATTGCACGGCCTGATTAACATTAAAATCTGCCACTAATGGATTTACTTCCGGTTTACTTAAATATATTCTCTTTTTACTTACCCCACAACTACCACCTATGACAGTGAAGGTATAATATCCTTCATCCTTTTCAGAAAATGAAGGAATATTTAAATTTAAATCTTTTGAATAAAATTTATTTGGGCCTTCCCAAAAATAGCTACTTGATTTATCTATTTTAGGATTTAACTGAATGGACGCGCCATAACAAAAGGAGGAAAGGGCATCACAAACAGATTCATCTATATTTTCAAAAACGATCGTTGTATTAGAAAAGTCCGAAAAATAACCATATCGCGTAGTTGAACCTTCATCACCATGAATGATTCCCAGGTGAAATCGCCCCACTTTATTACTAACGGAAGCAGTTTGTCCCGCTTTTAATTGGCTTAATGGAATATTTCTGCGAAAAACCATCCACGAGCCATCGTATCCATTTACTTCTATAAAATCAACTGCCTTTATAATATTTGGTAATCCATTAAAATAAAAATCATTTATATTTTCTTTTTTTGTAATGATATTTATAAAAAAATCCTGGTTAGTGGCTCTATTTACGTTCACCACATTGGAACCGGTGCAAGAAAGTCCAGGTAAAATGGCCCCACCAATTTCGCAACCGAATCCAGAAATATGAAAAATTTGAACGGGGAAACTAGTATTTACAAAACATGCATTTTCATTTAAAATTCCCTCATAATAATCACCCTTATTAAGTATTTTTTTTAGTATTCCATTTACATAAACCTTGGTGGAGTCTTCAATGGGAAAAATAAAATATCTATCAGCAGAAAAAAAATACCCTTTCATAATAGCAAATTCACTACCCGCTAAATCATCGGGTATAAGTTGATCACCAGCAGTATCGGCACAACCAAAGCCA
>JBILDL010000248.1:0-4309 GCA_044352635.1 Saprospiraceae bacterium
GAAGGAGGATACAAACTATATGATGGAGCAGGTATAGATAAATCCTACAGACAAGTATTTATAAATCCTGCACCCATCTCTACAGAGGTAATGCTCTCTGCTGTTTGCGATTTAGCCTTAAATAATCTAAATGATGCAAACTGGTATTGGACAAGTGGTACTTATGGAGATAAAGCAAACTTTATTCGTTCCTTCATTAACACCTATTTAAAAATAGACGGAACACCTTATACCAACGATCCATCTTATAAAACCATGTTGTTTAAAGATGAGGTAAAAGGCAGAGATAAGCGGTTACAACAAACTATAAGAACTGGAGATTATAAAAGGATTAATAATGGCATATTAGAAGCTGCACCTCCACTATTTTCTTACACTTTTACAGGTTATCAACCTATAAAATGGACGCTTGATGATATGTATTATGATACGAGAGACCTAAATATTAATTCTGTATCCATTTTTAGATATGCAGAAGTTTTATTAATATTAGCAGAAGCTAAGGCAGAACTAGGAACCATAACAGATGCAGAATGGGCAGCCACAGTGGGACTTTTGAGAAAGAGAGCAGGAATTACAGGAGGAATATCAAGCAAACCTACTGTCGTTGACCCTTATTTGAAATCCACTTATTTTCCAGAATTAAATGATGCTACCCTCTTAGAAATAAGAAGAGAAAGAGGAATTGAATTATGCCTTGAGGGTTTTAGATTCGATGATTTAATACGATGGAGAAAAGGTAAATTGTTGGAAATGGAATGGAACGGAATGTATGTACCTTCTCTTGATACGCCTTTAGACTTAAATGAAGATGGAAAGCTAGATGTTGCCTTCTTTAAAAAACTACCAACAAAAGTTGCTGGTGTAACTTATGTTGAAGTCTCCTCATTAATTTCTGGAAAACCAAACTCACAATTACTTAAAAACAGTGATAATGGTGAATTAACCTGGCTTAACAATATAGTAAGGAAATTTGATGATAAACATTATTTATATCCTATTCCAGCCGGTGATATGATTACAAATCCAAATTTGAAACAAAATCCAGGATGGTAATTTAAAGAAACATCACGCTAGGAGATTAATTTATTGATTTCTTAGCGTGATTTCAAAACGCCAAAGATAGATAATGCCCAGCCAAGTATTAAAAGCACTCCGCCAATGGGAGTTATTGGACCTAAGAAAGGAATACTTATTTTGAGTATTGACTGGGTAGATAATAGGTAAAGAGAACCTGAAAAGAGAATTATACCTATAAAAAAAAGGAATCCAGCCAGTTTGAACGATTTATCTCCTTTTGGAAAATGAGCACCTAAAAGACCTAAAACAAGGAGAGCGAAAGCATGATAAAATTGATATTTTACTGCAGTTTCAAAATTATTAAACTCTTTGAGGGATAATAAAGGTTTTAAACCATGTGCAGCAAAGGCGCCGATGATGACACCCAAACAGGCAAAGGTTAACCCAAAAAGAATATGAAATCTAGAAGATGGACTCATAAAATAGGGCATAAAAAAGATTATTCAATAATCTTTTTTCTGTTTTTAAACCACCAGAAAGCTAAACCACCCACTAGTAAATAAGGGGTAAGTAACATATAAAGGATACCAGCATTCAAACCCTTACCAGCAGTACCACCATTTTTCAAATTACTTTCAGCAGCCATTTTGCACATTGGGCATTGAGCCAATAACTCACTACCTAAAATCATAAAGGCAAAAATAAATCCTAAAACAATCCATTTTTTCATAAAAAAATATTTAGGCGTAATAAGGAATTAATAGAAAATAACAAACAGGACCAGTTATAGCCACGTATAACCAAACAGGAAAGACGTAGCGTGCCATCATTTTATGCTTATCAAATTGATTCGTGTACGCTCTTATGAAAGTCAGTAAGATAAATGGCAAACTAATCGCTGCGAGTGAAATATGGGAAAATAATAAAATTAGATAAGGTGTACGAGTTTTATCAACCAATAAAAGTTCTTCACTATCAAGATTACCATCATGATTCAAGTCACCAAATATGGTTTCCGGGGTAGTAAAATGATAAGCAACATAAGATAACAAGAAGAGAACAGACAGACCCAAAGCGGTTAGCATAAATCTCTTGTGAAGTTCCATATTTTTTACCTTAATAAAATAAAGGGCAACCAAAAGAACAATAGCTGTTAAAGCATTTAAAGAAGCATGAAAAGGAGGTAAATAACTAAAATCCACACCTATATCCAACTTATACCTCCTCATTAGACCAACTAAAATTAAGACAACAAAAGTTAGTGCATAAGCGACCTTATTTAACTTCTTCTCTAGTACAATATTACTGTCCATAGCTATTTTTCTTTCTCTCTTTTAAAGATAAGTTCATCTCTTGTTGATTCTATAGGAAGTAACATAGCGAGATGTTCCGTTAACCTTGTTAATTCTTTCCCTGAAGCAAGATTATAATGTTTCCTAACGGTACCGGAGGTATCTACAAGAGCGACAGGAATCTCACCTACAGAAGGTTTCATAAAATAATACATCCGTTGAACACCAAGATCAGGAAAATAAGAAATAATAGGAGAAGGAAACAATTTATTACGTTTCACGAAGGCGATGAGAGAATCAGGCTGGGATGTATTGGAAAATATATAAAAAGAAATATCAGATCTACTTTTGAATTGTTCATGAAGTTCATCAAGATACTTCATAGAACCCATTTCATTTTCCAAACCATCAGGATACCAAATGCCTAAATGAACCTTACCTTTAGTTTTATCAGCAGGGAAAATAATTTTATCGAAAGAAACTCTTGATTCTCTTTCCATAGGACCTAAGTTACCCAATTCAGCTAACGCCTTTAATCTGTAATCTAACCCCGTTTGAAGGTAATACCAACTAACTACTGGTACACCACCGAAAATTGCTAATAGAAAAATAAACTGCCAAATAGATTTGCTGGTCATGGTTAAAATTAAAGTCTAAAAAGGCTTGTATCCTCAACGTAACCTTGTTTACCCTTTAAAGGTTCAACTGTTTTAGCATTTTTTTCCTTAACGAATTCTCTCCTGGCCTTCCATGCAGTACCTTCTTGGAAAAAGGCAAAAAGTGCCCATATTAATAAAGAAGTTGGTAATAAAACTGTTAAAGCAAGACCTTTTACCTCATAAGCCATGTGCATAAACTCATAGATAATGAAATAGGCCTTGTATATAGATAAAACTGCAATAATTAAGCCTGCAGCATAAGCTATCCAAACGATATCATTAACACCTGAAATAATATGTCCTTTAGCAAATAGAGAAATAAACACTTCGATAAGCGTAACAAAACCCAATAGCAACAAACCCTTAACGACTGCCTTTTTACTTTCTTCGTACGTTTTATGACTCATAACAAAACGAATTAAAATGTGATAAAATAAAGATTAAAACAAGTAAAATACAAGGAAAACAAAAACCCAAACTAAATCGACGAAATGCCAATATAGCCCGATTTTCTCAACCATCTCATATCCATTTTTCCTTGATGCATACACTCCACTTGCCACATTAATCATAATAATCAACAAAAATGCAACACCAGATAAAACGTGGAAACCATGAAAACCAGTAATAAAGAAAAATAATGCTCCAAAAGCTTTAGGACCAAATTCTTCCATTTGAACTTGACCTGCAGCTGGACCAGAAGTTACTTTAAATTTCTTATGGATGAAACCATCATTATCTACAAACGCATTGGGATGATCCCCTTTAGCCATAGCATGATGACCTTCAGCATGACCTTCAGCATGTCCACCCTCTTCAGATTTATGTAAAAGATAGGAAGCACCGGCTTTAAAAGTTTCACCAGTAGCATTACCCTTTTCGTCAAGATATGTACCTGCATCTATATGACTACCAAAAGGATTAGTAGTTACAGACATATTTTCTTTACCAATTAAATTTGTCCATTCCCAAGCCTGGCAACCCAAAAATCCAGCTCCACCAATAATAGTAAGAAACATCCAAAAAACAACACCTCTTTTATTTTCCCTATGCCCCTCCTGAACGGCTCTTACCATTGTAACGGAAGAAATAATTAAAAGAAAAGACATTACCGTAACGAAAATTAACGGAGCATCATGAATACCAAATGGTGCTGTTGAGAATACAAAATCAGGCACAGGCCAACTAGGGCTACTAAAGCGAAGTGCACCATAAGCAATTAAAAAACCAGCAAAAGTAAATGCATCAGAAAGCAAGAAATACCACATCATCAATTTACCATAACTGATGTTAAAGGGTTCAGCAGCTCCTTCCCAAGAACCACCATGATTTTCACTA
>JBILDL010000249.1:0-4302 GCA_044352635.1 Saprospiraceae bacterium
TTTGGTGAAACGCCTGAAGGAGACGCTAAAAGAGCAAAGATTTCTGCCTATTATAATCTGGACAACGGAACAGGTAAAATAAGAGGTATTTACACGCAGGGTAATGAAAAAATAGCTCCTATTTTTAATAGCCTGCTTCAGCCTTTTAAAGATTTGGGTGCAGCAACCGTAACTTATAGTAACACCGGCGGTACGGACCATCAATCTTTTGATGGCGTTGGTATTCCAGGATTTCAGTTTATTCAGGAACCAATTGCCTATTCCACCAGAACACATCACTCAAATATGGATAATTGGGATCATTTAATCGCAGATGACCTTAAACAGGCAGCAACGGTTATTGCTTCTATTGTTTTGCATACAGCAATGCGTGATGAACTTATGCCTAGAAAATAAAGAAATTTGATACTCGAAGCTTGTGTTGAAACAGAAGATCAGGCTGTTTTAGCTGAACAAAATGGGGCAGATAGAATCGAACTCTGCTCCCACCTAGAATGGGATGGTTTAACACCTTCCGATAATTTGTTGAATGAAACCCTTTCCCGGATCTCCATTCCTATTATGGCTATGGTGAGATCCCGGAAAGGTGATTTCGTTTATTCTTCAGAGGATATATTCGACATGAAAGTTTCCGCTTCATTTTTTAAGGATGTCGGTGTTAAAGGGATCGTTTTCGGTGGCCTTTTGAAGAATAATGAAATTGATTTTAATGCGCTTGATAAAATTTCAAATGCTGCCGCAGGCCTTCCTCTTACTTTTCATAAAGCCATAGATTTTACTCCGGATCCTTTGAAATCCTTGATGGCTCTTGCCAAAGAAAAGATGGTTTCAACCGTTCTAACCTCTGGAGGACCTGGCTCAGCATGGGACAATAGATTGGTCTTAAAGGAAATGGTTGCCTTTGGAAAAGATAATAATGTGACTGTTTTAGTGGCCGGGGGCGTTCGCTTTGATAATCTGCCAACTCTACACGAGTTCTTACACGCGACAGCCTATCATGGTAGAAGAATAGTACCCAATATCGGTTGAAAACCAATATTTACCACCATAGAAAAGAGGATTCTTCAGCATAGAGGGTTATTTCCATGTTTACAATGCCCAGAGAAGAAAATGAATGGCTTATCCATCTCGGGATGGTCTCATCTTCCATCTCCCGCCAGGTAATAACGCTTCCTTCTTCCTTTTCGTTTTTATAGACAATGGGTGTATTAACCGCCTTTTTAGAAAATAAATTAGGGAAAAAATCTATCGAAAATGGTCCTGGAATAACTTTTCTAAAAGATGAAAATCGGTAGATACTTCTAGTTTTGTCCGTAAATAACCATTTTTCTGCATAGATAATCTGATAGGTCAGGTCCGCATAAAAAATATATTGTTTAGTGTCAGGATTTATATAAATCTTGCCTTCCAAAGGTGTTTTTCGTCCTTTTTTGGAAACTAAATGCCCTTTTACTCTTATCCGAAGACATGGCCCATCAACATACAGTGTTTTTGCTATAGAAACAGCTTGTTTTCTAACGTTATTTGCCCCGAGGGAATCAAGTAGTATAAAGATGAATACAATCCAAAGTAAGGAAGTGATAAGAAGTATCATGGTTATTTTTAAAATATAAGCTTACAAATCATAGATCTTTTGCGTGTAATAAAGAAAAGATATCTGGAAATTTTTCCATCGTTGGTTTAGGAAAATAAAGAAGATGAACGATAACAGCGGGTAATATTTCAATATCAGGCCTTCCAATACATTCAAAAATACAGGTTTTGTCCCAGCCACTTATTTCGTATAAGGTTTTCCACCACCCTTCTTCCCCTTCCGGCCATTTTCTGTCCGCATTTTGCGCCATGTAAATTTTAGACCATTCGTGAGCGGTAACCGGATAATGATTTATTGGATTCATGTATCCCTGGAATATAGCTTGTGCCGAAAACAGTAAAACACCGTCCTCTGAAAATGATTCTGAATGATGAAAGTTATTAGGATACTGTGGAGAGGGAAAAGCCGTGGGGTAAATTACTATTTTTTCATAACCGCTAAAAAGAAATTTCTCCTCCTCGAAGGTTAACATGACGGCGGGAATAATAGCCATAAGCTTGAAATCCTCAGGCAAACTCTCTTCTGATTGACCTTGAAAATCAATAGCCAGAAGCATAAGAAAACACCGTTGCTCAAAAACTAATTTTTTCTCAGCACTCAATGCAATGTAAAATGGACAACCTGTTAAAAGAATCTGTTTTTGAATGTTATCAAGGCCTGGCGTGAATTTCTTATAGTAAAACCAGTCTATCTGAGGTGAAAGTACGTATATAACGGCTATCAAAATGATTGGAGGTAACATCCATATACTATATAAACCATCGTTTATCCATGAATGATAACCCGCGATAAGAAATACTATAAAACAAGGAATGAGAAGTATCCTGGACGGCATCTTTTTTTTGTAAAGATAAGTGGATTCGGCTCAGACAAATCTTCTTTTTAAAATAATTGTATTTTTTTTTGAAAGAATAGTACTTCTTTAAAAAAGAATACTATCTTTGTCCCGCTCAAAAGAGGAGTTTTAATAGGAAGGTATGGTAGCTCAGTTGGTAGAGCACAGGACTGAAAATCCTGGTGTCGGCGGTTCAATTCCGCCCCGTACCACAATTTTTTTATATGATTAACATAACGTTTCATATTGGTCATCATCATCACGTACTACTTTGTAGTGTGGGTTGAAACCGGTATAAATGGTTTAAAAGAGGTTTACCCACTCGTGGTTAAACCTCTTTTTTTTTGCAATTTTTTATCAAATGAATGATATGCTTAAGTTAGCGGTACAAAAATCGGGAAGACTTCTTGAGGGTTCTTTAGATTTGTTGAAATCTTGTGGTATCAAAATTGATAATGGAGAAGACCGGTTGCGTGTTACGGCCACTCATTTCCCTATGGAGCTTTATTTTTTAAGGAATTCAGATATTCCGCAATACGTTCAGGACGGTATTGCAGATATTGCTATTCTCGGAGAAAATACGCTGGTGGAGAAAAATAGAGAGATGGATAAAATTATGCCTCTTGGTTTTTCAAAATGCCGACTTTCTATTGCCGTACCCAAAGGGGTGAACTATACGGGCGTGCAATGGCTGGAAGGTAAAAAAATAGCCACTTCCTATCCGCATTCACTGGCAAATTATCTAGATGCCTTGAAGATAAAAGCTGAAATTCATGAGATTTCCGGCTCTGTAGAAATTGCCCCAAATATTGGTCTCGCCGATGCTATCTGCGATTTGGTGAGCAGCGGTTCCACGCTCTTCAAGAATAATTTGGTGGAAAAGGACGTACTTTTCAAATCAGAGGCCTGGTTGGTATCACATAAAGCTATCTCTCAAGAAAAAAAGGTTTTACTCGATAAATTGATATTTAGAATGAAAGCCGTGCTTACGGCGGCAAATAATAAATATCTTTTGATGAATGTTCCGAATGATAAAGTAAAAGAAGTGATTGAACTGCTGCCAGGTATGAAAAGTCCAACCGTTATGCCGCTGGCAGACCAACAATGGAGTTCCGTTCATACAGTGATTGGAGAAGATCAATTTTGGGATATTATAGACAGATTAAAAGATGCCGGTGCTCAGGGCATTTTAGTTATTCCAATTCAAAAAATGATTCTATGACCTCTTTTATAAAGCACTTTTATGATAATCCACCTAAGGCGGAATGGGCAAAAATTCTTGCCAGGCCAAATCCTGGTGGTGCTGATATTTCTGCACTCGTTGCTGATATTTTGGTTGCCGTTAAAGAAAAAGGGGATCAGGCTATTTTAGATTTTAATACCCGGTTTGATGGATTTGCCAGCCCTTCGTTTGAAGTGACTGAAGAGGAAATTAAGGAAGCAGTTTTATTGTTACCGGAAAATTTGAAAAAAGCTATTCTAAGTGCAGCGGCTAATATTACCGCGTTTCACGAAAAGCAAAAAGTAGATCAGGAACCTGTCGAAACCATGCCAGGTGTTTTATGTTGGCGAAAGAGTGTGCCTATTGAAAAAGTAGGTTTATACATTCCTGGTGGAACGGCGCCTTTGTTTTCAAGTGTACTTATGCTGGGTATTCCAGCTAAAATAGCTGGATGTGGTGAAATAATATTGTGCTCTCCTCCGCAGAAGGACGGCAAAATTCATCCGGCTATTTTATTTGCCGCTCATATTACTGGTATAACCCGGATATTTAAAGTGGGTGGTGCTCAGGCTATCGCCGCTATGGCCTTCGGTACCGAAACTATTCCAGCCGTATATAAAATTGCCGGACCAGGAAATAGGTATGTCACAG
>JBILDL010000011.1:0-13914 GCA_044352635.1 Saprospiraceae bacterium
AAAACACTTTATTAGGAGATATTTGTTACCTGGTCATTTTATTTGGGGCCACAAAGGTTTTTGGTTTTTCTTTAAAACCCCTGTATGAAAAGCAAGCTAAGATTTAAATTTCTTGTTTTTTTTTATGTAACTTACCTTTCTACTCCTTTCTGTTTAATCTCACAATCATTACTTTCATCGGCTACCATAGTTCAAGTGGGTAATGATTGTACCGGATACTTATTCACAGAAACGAATTATATATGGACGCTGAGCCAGTGTCTGGAATATAAAAATACTCAGGGTAATATCACTATAAATAGTATTATAACCATTCACAAAAATCATTCAGCGCTATCTTCCTCTGGAACAAACAATACAATAATTGAGATAGATACGCTCCAAAATCCTTCCATTATTTATAAAAATAAAGATTGGGTTTTGTTAAGCGTAGATTTACCCCTTGGTTTTCAAGGTAATAAAACGGAATATTCCACTGTATTATCTTCAATGATTGACACTTTTTCTATAGGATTCCCTGTAATTACTGATTACAAAGCAGATGCTGTAAAAAATTATGTTGATTGGTTACTTCTTCCCCAATGGCAAAATCAGATAGATACCTTTACAAAAAGAAGTCAGTTTAATAAAGATCAACTAATTAAAACGAATACCATTAACCCATTGAAGGAGCTCATAGAACATGGTAAAAATTATATGATAGATATTAGAAAATCTGAAGCTGATGTATTAAAAAAGTACACCTTACATAAAGCTATTGAGTTTTGCATTAAAAAATGGACAGATAATCGGTTTATACTAAATAGATTAGCCACCTTATCGACCTTTGAAAAAAGCAATGAAAGGGATAGAATAATGAATGAACTAACCCAAAAACAGAATAGAATAGATGAAACAAATGGGTTGGCAGCACGCTTATTCATTACTTATTCCATTTTACCTATAGATGTGTTACCTGAAACAGGAAGTGAGATTATTTTAACCTTCCAAAAAGACTATTTTGCCAGTGCCCGTTTTTTAATTGATCACCCTGAGATATTAAATAAAATAAACTTATCCATCAGAAACATTCAGTTGGCTGACACCAAAATTCCTTCTAAATATCCAGTTTGGAATCAACAAGATACCGTTTTAGAGGGAAATGGAAAACTTCAAATTATCAAAAGAGTAAGTGGTAATTATTGGAAGGTTTCAGGAATGTCAGGTGCACCGGTATTTTCTGAGGGTAAATTAATAGGCATACAAACTTACCTCCCCTATTATACCAGCAGAGAGTTAACCTTTGAAAAAGAAATAAACTACCTTCCGATAAATGTGTTAAAGGAACTTCAATCCTTGGAGGAGTATGTTGGGATTTGGAAAAAAATAAGCGGGATTATTCGACAATAACCCCGCTCATTTACCAATTTAACCTAAATTATTTTTTATCGTTTACTTCTTCGTATTCTACGTCAGTGACATCACCGTTATTATTAGAAGTATTTCCAGACTGACCACCTGCATTGGAATCTTGGCCTGCATTAGGTTCTCCAGCCTGACCGCTTTGGTACATTTCCTGAGTTGCTGCCTGCCAGATTGCATTTAAACTAGTAATTGCAGCGTCTATAGAAGGAACATCCTGAGATTTATGAGCATCTTTTAGTGTATTCAAAGCACTTTCCAATTCAGGTTTTTTATCTGCTGGAAGCTTATCGCCAAATTCTTTGATTTGCTTTTCTGTCTGGAAAATCAAATTATCAGCTTCATTTAATTTTTCTACTTTTTCGCGTGCTAATTTATCTGTTTCAGAATTAGCGGCAGCTTCAGCCTTCATTCTTTCTACTTCCTCTTTAGACAATCCGGTAGAAGCTTCAATTCTAATTGATTGCTCTTTACCCGTTCCTTTATCTTTAGCGCCTACACTCAATATACCATTAGCGTCAATATCGAAAGAAACCTCAATTTGTGGAACGCCTCTTTGTGAAGGAGGTATTCCATCGAGAATAAACTTACCGATGGGTCTGTTATCCTTCGCCATAGGTCTTTCTCCTTGTAGTACATGAATTTCAACACTTGGCTGATTATCTGCTGCAGTAGAATAAACTTTTGACTTTCTGGTTGGTATGGTACAATTTGCTTCAATAACTACATCATATACACCACCCATCGTTTCAATACCTAAAGAAAGAGGTGTTACGTCGAGCAAAAGAACATCTTGAACGTCACCACTGAGGACACCACCTTGAATGGAAGCACCAACGGCCACAACTTCATCCGGGTTAACTCCCTTATTTGGTTTTTTACCAAAGAAACTTTCAACGGCTTGCTGAATTTTAGGGATTCTGGTTGAACCACCTACTAAAATAACTTCAGATATCTGGGAAAGAGAAAGACCTGAATCAGCTAGTGCTTTCCTGCAAGGTTCCAGACTACGCTCTACCAATGGCTCGATCATTTGCTCAAACTTTGCTCTGGAAAGTTTAGTAACCAAGTGTTTAGGCACACCATCCATTGCAGTAATATAAGGCAAATTTATTTCAGTTTCTGAAGAAGACGAGAGCTCAATTTTAGCTTTTTCAGCTGCATCCTTTAATCTTTGAAGGGCTATTGGATCCTTTCTAAGGTCCATATTCTCTTGTTCTTTGAAAGTATTGGCAAGCCAATCGATTATAACCGCATCAAAATCATCTCCACCCAAATGTGTATCCCCGTTGGTAGATTTAACCTCAAAAACACCATCACCCAAATCTAAAATAGAGATATCGAAAGTACCACCACCTAAATCATAAACAGCGATAGTCATTTCCTTATTTCGCTTATCTAAACCGTAAGCAAGCGCTGCAGCGGTAGGTTCGTTGATAATCCTTCTAATAGTAAGACCAGCAATTTCACCAGCTTCCTTTGTAGCTTGACGCTGAGAATCATTGAAATAAGCAGGAACGGTTACTACTGCTTCAGTAACTTCATGACCCAAATAATCTTCAGCTACCTTTTTCATTTTTTGAAGAACCATAGCTGAAAGCTCTTGAGCTGTATAAAAGCGACCATCAATGTCCACTTTGATAGTATCGTTATCTCCTCTTACTACTTTGTAAGGGGATGCACTTATATCACTTGCAGACTCAGAAAACCGACGTCCCATGAACCTTTTAATAGAAGCGATTGTCCTCTGAGGATTTGTAATTGCCTGACGCTTGGCTGGATCACCAATTTTCCTTTCTCCACTATCCATAAAGGCGACAACTGATGGCGTAGTTCTTCTTCCCTCCTCATTTGGAATAACCACCGGTTCGTTTCCTTCCATAACTGACACACAAGAATTTGTGGTACCGAGGTCAATTCCGATAATTTTACCCATGATAATTTGTTTTTAAATTTTTCAAATGTTTAACATTCATTTCATCTTATCAAGCTACATGCCAACTAAATAATTCTGCCTTTTTTGTCTATAATAGGCAGATATTATCTATTTTAAATGCTTTAAAAATAGAACGAACCTTAATTAACTGACAAATTGGCATTATTTGAATTGTAATGATTTCGTAAATACGCCAAATTTTAATGAATCGAGCGTAACAGAAGATAAAGAAATGTCAGTCCTGGATACCTTCATACGTGAAGATAAAAAACCAATACCATTTGTGATATTATTGTACCTTGGAATATTGTTAGAACCAGTTAATCCAAAATTTGCCTGATTTAAATTTAGTATTTCCTTAAATTCATTCCCCCCGGCCGTTAGTAAAATATCTACTGATTTCATGTTCCTTTGAATATCTGAAGAATTTGGGAGTGTACTACCTAAGAATTTAAAAAATTCAATGCCTTTGAATGAAAAAGATCCTTTTGTTGGATCTGAACCAACTTCAAGTTGGTCTTTCAGAACCCAATCTACCGATTTATCTAAAAAAACACCATTTGTTTTATTACTCTTTTCCAGGTAATTGATTCTCATAATCAAATCAAATAACTTGGTTTCCGTGGAATGGTTCCAACCTATTGTTATTACCCGATCGTACCCCAAATTTAGAGGAGCTGAGGGAACCCCTTCTCTCAATTGAAGATCTTTTACTAATGAAATTTGTGCTGAAACTCCTTTTAATAGGGATTCATTTTCAAAAGTAAAAATAACTTTCGCAGGTGGTGTAACCAACCAATCTTTGGTATCAAATTCATACAGTATATTGGGTGACTCAGCAAAAAAACCACTGTCTCTTTTTATGCCAATATCTTCTGTATTTATTCTTTTACCTAAAATGGTTCTTCCTGTGGAGGTGACAGTTAAAATGGCTCTGCCGCCCGAATAATACAATATATCTGGGTCTTTGGAAAGGTCTGATACGTTGCCACCTTTAGAAAGAAATGCTCTCTGTACCCTTATGTACTGTTTTGGTTCTGTTACATTTAAAACCCCATAAACTACTGGAATTTCCTTTTCATTGGCTTCAATGTCAAAGTCCGTTTCACAACTGAAAACGATAAACAAGATAAATAATGCTTCAAATAAATTTTTCATGCTTACAAAGTTAGAGAAAGATTATAAACAAATCGCTTTAAATGATTTTTATACTAAATCATTTATCACTAAATTGAGCCAAATTTGGATGAGATGATTAAAAAGAATTACTTCTTTTGGGGTTTGCTACTTACCGTGACTTTAAGTGGTATGTTACTAATGTATCAACTAGTGTATTCACCCGTTTTACCAGACTCAATACAGGGTAAAACTATAAGAGTACCTTCTGGTACAGACTTCAAAGGTTTATTAATATTGCTGGAAGAGGAGAAAGTCCTTGCGAACACTACCGTTTTTTCTCTCCTTTCAGAAAAAATGAATTTTAAAGAAGGAAAAGTTAAATCTGGACAATATAAAATAAACAAAGGCATTAATTTGATTCAATTAATAAGAAAATTGCGAGCTGGCGATCAGGAACCTGTCAATGTAGTTTTAACCACCGAACGAATGCCTGAAAATGTTGCAGCGAAAGTTTCATCATTTATTGAGCCTGATTCCATTTCATTAAATGATATTTTTAGCGCAAATGACATCATAGGAAAAGACGGATTTACCAGAGAGAATTTCCAAAGTTTATTTATTCCCAATACTTATCAGATGTATTGGAATACCTCTGCCCCTGCATTTCTGAACCGTATGAAGTCTGAATATGATAAATTTTGGGCATCAAATCAACGTTTAAAAAAGGCAGCATCCCTCACATTAACTCCACAAGAGGTATATACCCTTGCCTCTATAGTTGAGAAAGAAACACAACAGAATATTGAAAAAAAGAGGATTGCCGGGGTTTATCTGAATCGACTCAAGATTGGAATGCCCTTACAAGCTGATCCAACGGCCGTTTTTGCCAGGAAAGATTTCTTAGCCCGACGAGTTACTGATTTTCATACCAAGTTTGATTCCCCATATAATACCTATAAATACGCAGGGCTTCCTCCGGGACCTATAACTATGAGTAGCATCTCAAGTATAGACGCAGTTTTAAATTACGAAAAACATAATTATTTATATTTTTGTGCTGTGGGTGATGAATCCGGTTTACACTCGTTTGCCACCGACTTATCCGAGCATAATCGAAATGCCAGGATTTACAGAGATAATTTAATTCGCAGAGGCCTGAGATAAAGTAATTAAAATGAAGAAAAATATTGCTATTGTAACTGGTGGAGATGTTGCAGAACGAAATGTTTCATTGCAAAGTGCTAAAAATATAGCGCTTGAAATGGATAAAAACAAGTATAACCTATTCATTATTGAATTAAATAAAGGAAAGTTTACCTTACAGGGAACAGATATTCTTATTGATTTGAATGATTTTTCATTGAAGACGGAAACGAATCATACAACCTTTGATTTAGTGTATTTAATGCTGCATGGTCATCCAGCAGAAGATGGAAATTTGCAAGGATACTTTAATTTGATTGGGATGCCCTTTACCGGTTGTAACCTTTTTACCAGTGCCATAACTTTTGGTAAGCAAGCAACCAAGGATATACTTAAAAAGTATCATATTCCGATGGCAAATTCCATTTTATTAACGCAAAATACTATTTGGAATGAGGAAGAACTACTGTCCTTAGGTTTACCTTTATTTGTCAAACCCAATAAAAATGGAAGTAGTTTTGGTGTAAGTAAAGTTAAATCTAAAAATGAACTTTCTGATGCCATTTCCATGGCCTTTCAATATGATGACGAGGTAGTTGTGGAAGCATTTCTTTCGGGCCCTGAGTTTTCAAATGGGGTTTTCAGAAAAGATAACGGCGTAATGGTTTTACCTATTACGGAAATAATATCTGAAAATGAGTTTTTTGATTATAAGGCAAAATATGAAAACCAAAGTCAGGAAATTACTCCAGCAAGACTTTCTGAGGATTTAACAGCTAAATGTAAAGCTCAAACTAAGCTAATTTACGAGGTATTGGGTTGTAAAGGGGTTGTACGTGTAGATTCAATTTGTGTGGATGGTACTTTTTATTTTCTTGAAGTAAACACCATTCCAGGAATGTCTAATGCAAGCATTATTCCCCAACAAGTCAAATCACAGGGAATGACGGTATCAGAGTTGCTTGACCACGTAATAAATGAAGCATTAAACTCCTGATTTTCATAAATATCTAGTCAGAAGAAGGCTACTTTTTTCAGCAAATGCTTGAAGTTTAAATAACTTCAGTCATTTGCTGAAAATACGTAAGTTTTATTTTATAATTTATTTCTTACCTTATATCGATAAGTTTACTATCTACCCATCTGTTCACGGGTAGGTTTGGTAAGCATTTTCATAACCTTCGCTAAACCTGATTCACCATCGGGCGGATCTAATTGCTTCACCCAAGACATATTATAACCGCTTGTTCCCTGAATTTCAAAACCAACGTCCCATAGATCGTTTACAGCTGAATCAAAATAAATATATTTAAATACTTTGCCGGGCTGATGTTCACTGGGACGACTTGAAATATACCAGTTTCCATTATCAAAAGTCTCTTGAAACTGCCCTTTTGAATAGGTGCCATTCGGATTAAATTTATACCAGGTGCCAACAAAATTTGGTCCAACACCTACCTTTTCTGGAATCACATAAAACTCGTATACCCAATAATCTGTGAGAAGTAAATCTGTTTCTTTAAATTTTTCCGGGATAGCAGGTGTTCCAATACTGCCCAAAGAAGGTTTTGCTTCAACAGAGGAATCACCGCTTTTACTTACCTTACTATTTGGTTGACATGAGAATGTTACCATTAGAATAAACGAAAGCAGTAATAGAAATTTGGTCATGTTCATAAATGATTATTTTAATACAAAATTAGGCTAATTTTGACTAATATTTGTAACAGAGGCTATCAATTGATTAAATTTAAGGGAAGAAAAATCAGTAACATGGTGAATATTGGTATTTTCAATTGGTTTTGAACCAACACAAACTATATTAAAAGATTCGAGTAAATTTAAATCTTCTGATGCCTCGGATGATATAAAAACTATTAATTCTTTGGGGGTTAATTGAAGAGAATTCGCTGCGAACGCGTAAATGTTTGTTGATGCACTTAAACTTTCGTTGTTATTACCTATAAAATAACTGTTTATTAAATGAGTAATTCTAAGTCTGTCTAAAATTTCCTTCAATAAAGGATTATGAGAAACAACGGCTATTTGGATTCCCTTGTTTTTCAATTCCTTCAAAAAAACTAAAAAACCATCTATTAAATGATCTGGTGTAACTAATTTAGGGTCCAGGTCATCTACATTTGAAACTTCTTTTAACACAACATCAATTAAATTAAAAATACATCCTTTTATCATAAAAAAAATTTATTGTTTTCCGAAATATATCAAAACTATTGTAAAATATACCTAAATTTATATGATTAAAAGTAGAATTTATATATTTTTTTATAAACCTACTCTTAATTTGGATAATTGATACATTGCACTTCATATTTCTCATTAAATTAAGCCAGATGAAATCCACGCAAGAAGAAGAATCAGGTGCTTCATTGAACCCATATTCAGGAAAATGGGGAAAAGCAGAAGCCTTGCATTTACTCAGAAGAGCTACTATTGGTCCTAACATTGAGTCAATGAATACCGTTATTTCAAAAGGATTAAGAAGGTCATTAGATTTACTTTTTGAGGAACTGCCAGATGTCCCTGAACCTATTAATTATATTTTTGAAAAAGACCCTCATGTTCTCATAGGTTCTTCCTGGGTCAATGCACCATATAACGATACCCAGGACAGTATAAATTATAGAACCTCGAGCCTTCGGGCCTGGAATGCGGAGGTTCTTTTAACCGAGGGAATATCCATCAGGGAAAAAATAACACTGTTTTGGCACAATCATTTTCCTATTGATCTGGGCACTGTTTCAGACCCCAAATACATGTATGATTACATTAGATTATTGAGGAATAATGGCCTGAAGAATTTTAAGAATCTGGTATATCTGATAACTACTAATCCTGCAATGTTAAGGTATTTAAATGGTAATCAGAACTCAAAAGGTTCACCTAATGAAAATTTTGCCAGAGAACTGTTAGAATTATTTACTATTGGGAAAGGAGCCATAGCAGGACCGGGAGATTACACTACTTACACAGAAGTTGATATCAAGGAAATGGCAAAATGCTTAACTGGCTGGACAGATCAGGGTTATTATTCAAGAACAGCTACGGTTATACAGAGTAGTTTTAATGTCAATAGACATGATTCTACCACAAAACAGCTTTCCAATAGATTTAATTCAATAAAGATTGTTAATGAAAACGAAAATGAGTATAAAACCCTCATTAATATCATTTTCACAAAACCAGAAGTAGCTAAATTTATCTGCCGAAAACTGTATAGATATTTTGTTTATTACAAGATTAGTGCCGACGTAGAAATGAATATTATACAACCTCTATCGGAATTATTTATTAGTGAAAAATTTGAAATTAAACCGGTATTAAGGGCTTTGTTGAATAGTGAGCACTTCTTCGATATGGCAAACCGAGGAAATATGATTAAAAACCCCATAGATTTTAGTATAGGCTTGCTGAGACAAACGCAATTTGTTTTACCAACAGATAATAACAAAAGAACCCTTTCACTTCAATCTATCATTCGAAATATTGGTGGTCAACAAATGGAATATTTTTATCCACCCGATGTTTCAGGTTGGAAAGCTTATTACCAGGAACCTAGTTTTTATAGAATTTGGATTAATGCTACCACTTTGAATGCCAGAATGAACTATACGAATTCATTGGCAGGTAGTGGATTAACTTACAATACTATCAAATATCAAATAGATGTTTTGAAACTTATTGGAAGTATGAAAAAGGTTAAAGACCCCAATCTTCTGATCAAGGAACTGGGTGAATTTTTATTCCCTTTTGGATTAACGCAAAATCAAATCAATGATCTAAAAACACTCATCCTACCCGGGGCACCTGATTACGAGTGGGAGGAACAATATGAAGCCTATTTAAAAAACCCAACGAATGTTCCTATTAAGGCAGCATTAGAAACAAAAGTAAGGAATCTCATTAAGGCCATGTTAACTATGCCTGAAAATTATTTAAGCTAGTACGATGATGAACAGAAGACATTTTATAAAAAATTCAGGCGTTAGTTTGACTATTCCATTTTTACTCAATGGCCTGGATATATTCGCACAAGCTGAGTCGCCCTTTTTATCAGGAATGGATCCTTTTGATGATAAAATATTGATATTGATTCAGATGAATGGCGGAAACGATGGTTTGAACATGGTCATTCCTATCGATCAATATGAAGGTCTTATGCGCGTAAGATCTAATATTGCTCTACCTGAGTCAAAAGTTCTTAAACTTACAGATAAATTAGGACTACATAGTAGAATGACAGGCCTTGCCACTTTGTATAAAGAGGAGAAACTTGGTATCTTACAAAGCGTCGGGTATCCTAATCAAAACAGATCTCATTTTAGATCAACAGATATTTGGAATAGTGCATCTACATCTAATGAGTATATAAACACCGGATGGATTGGAAGATTCCTCGATTCAAAATATCCAGGATTTCCAGAAAAATATCCCTCTATTGAAAATCCTGATCCATTTGCATTGACTATCGGCAGCACCGTTTCTCAAACTTGTGAAGGTGCCTCTGGAAATTTTGGTATAGCGGTAAATGATCCAAAAAACCTAAGGGCTTTAGCAGAAAATGACGCTGAAAATTTTGAATCAATTTCTTATGGCGAAGAGTTGAAATATTTGCAAAAATCAATTCTTCAAACAAATGCTTATTCGAAATTAATTCAAAAAGCGGCAGAAAAAGGAAAAAATTTAGCTGTTTATCCTACCAATAATAGCCTGGCCACTCAATTAAAATCCATCGCTTTACTCATATCAGGAGGACTAAAAAGTAAGGTATATATAGCAAGAATTGGTGGATTTGATACGCATGCAAATCAGACCATATCTACTGATAATACCACAGGTACACATGCTGAATTACTGGGTAGTTTATCTACAGCTATTGAAGCGTTTCAGAAAGACCTCGAGCTCTTAAATCTCTCAAATAGGGTCGTAGGAATGACCTATTCTGAATTTGGAAGACAAATTCAGTCTAATAATAGTGGTGGAACTGATCACGGTAATGCCGCACCTTTATTTTTATTTGGTACTTGTGTTCAAAATAGGATAACTGGAGAAAATGTACAGATTCCCAATCCAGTACCCTCTCAAGCTGGTGTTTCTATGCAGATAGATTTTAGGAATATCTATGGTTCTATCCTGGTGGATTGGTTTGGGGTTAAAGAAAATGAAGTTAAACAGCTTATATTTAACGATTTTGTTAAGCTTCCAATTATTAAGAATTGTCAAACTGCCACCCCCGTAAATGAGGTTCTTTTACCTATGTTTGTTGAGTTATATCCTAATCCTACCTGGGGACCAATAAATCTTACTTTTCAATCTGTTGGAGGAGATTGTTATCTACATTTGATGAATGGTCAGGGACAAACCATCAAGCAGCAGAAATGGAATGGCATGTATTCCGGAGAGCAGAATTTACAAATGGATGTAAGTGATTTGTCAAATGGCATTTATTTTGTGCACATTAGACAAGGCTTACAACACAAAACAATTCAGGTAGTTTTACAACGGTAAACTAGGAAGGAAGGCTTATTTTACCCATACAAACGGATGGGTTATCACCATATCGGGTGTTGCCACCGGATAGCGTCTCATTTGCTAATACAGCGAAAAGAACTGCCTCTTTGGCATCGCCGGGAATACCTAAATTAGAGGGATTCATGAAATTTGAGCCGGGCAAAAGTCTGTGAATATGAGACATAAGGAACTTATTATGACAGCCACCTCCGCTAACAAATTTCCTGGTATCCTTCCAATTTGGCACTTCCCTTTTTATGCAATCCGTGATTGTTTCAGCAGTTAGCAGCGTTAATGTAGCTAATAAATCTTGAGGATTTAGAACGAGGCCTAAATTTTCTTTACACAGAGTCATTAGCGAGGACCATTCAAATAATTCCGGCCCAGTTGTTTTTGGTATAGCTTCACTAAAAAAAGGCAAACTTTTCCAAAGCTTAAGTACTTCATAATTTATTTTTCCTGATGAAGCAATTTCTCCGTCCACATCAAAGGACAGATGAGGATAAAACTGTTTCACAACAGCATCTAACAATGTATTTCCAGGACCAGTATCCGTTACTAAAGCCCCATCAAAATTATTGGTACCGGGTAGATAAGTAAAATTGGAAATACCACCAATATTTAATAAAATAGTAGGAACACCTATTTCATTAAAAAGTAAACAATCCCCATACAGCGCCAAAGGTGCCCCTTCTCCCCCTGCAGCAATATGCTTCTGTCTAAAATCACTTACAGTGATAATACCCGTATGAACAGCAATATGATCTCCATCAACTATTTGTAACGTCGCATTCCCAAATTCTTTGTTTTTGTGAAGTCTAAAAGGCGAATGAAAAACAGTTTGACCATGACTTGCTATAATATCTATTTCCGATGGTTTTACATGCCATTCACTAAGAGTGGACAAAATCATTTCAGAATGAATCTTTGCTAACCATGGATTTACAAGAGTTAATACCTCAAATGAAATATTTTTTTTTGCAAAAACAGCAAGGATATTATCCTTAATTTGATTAGTATAACTAACGGTTTTAAAATGCTTAACTTCTACTTTAGTTGATACCCCAGCGCCGGTAATTTGACAAAGCGCAATATCCAAACCATCTAAAGAAGTCCCTGACATCAGGCCTATAATCCATCTTTTATTTGAGGCAGCTATTTTATATAACTTTTCAATTTGCACATTCATAAAGTAACATTACATGGTGGGATAAACGGGAAAGCTGGTAAGAAAAGTAAAGCCATGGCTTTCTTTATCTATCATAAAACAACTGGTCTTTGAACCATTCGTAACGACAATATATGGGGCTTTTAACTCAATATTATATACTGCGGCTTGATAGATAACCTCTTCTGTTAAAGAGATATTAGGAGATTTACATTCTATCAATAAAAATGGCTTCATGGAATAGTCAAAAATTAATATATCCCACCTGCCCTTTTTGAGACCTTTAGATACTCCTTTTTCAATAGAAAAATGGTTTAATGGAAATTGAAGCACTTTTGATAAATACAAAACCATTAACTGTCTGACCCATTCTTCAGGTTGGAGAATAAGCCATTTTTTTCTTACAGTATCAAAAATTTCATTTCCCTGTGGCTTTTTTCTAACTTTAATAAAAGGCTGAACCTGAAGTAAATCTATATCAAGACATACACTCATTTAATCACCACCTTTCTTGAAATAAGAAATTCACGTGATTCAAAAGAAATAATATAGGTTCCCGGAGTTAAATTCAGGTTAGAAAAATGCATTTTTTGTAAGTCATTTGAAAACTGAATACCTCGTTCCTGTTTAATCGTTCTACCTAATATATCTCTTAATTGTACATTAATCCCATTAAAAGGCAAAGAAAGGCTGGAGAATTGAAACTCAATATCGTTTAGTGTAGCGTTTGTCACTATGAAATTAAAGTTTTCATCTACCTTTTCAGAAATATTCGTTAATACACCTGCCATGTCAGAAGTACCATGAACATTAACAAACTCATATTTTACTCCATTTTTTTTCCATAACACAGCTATTACTTCAAAATTGGCAGCAGATGAGTTAGCAGGTAGATTAATGGTAGCGGAGATAGTTCTTGAATAGCCAGCTGCAAAAGAAGTACCAGGAAGATCTTCACCAAAACTTTGAGTAAAGAATGAATTTCTAAGTACATTTTTGTGATCAACAGTGCCCGATAATCCAGCTTGAATTTCTTTAACTACCTTTTCAACCAAATACAGCCCCATCGTAAAGTTCCCTGTCATCATCTTGGGAAAAGTAAGGGTAACCTGTGCTTTAATACTTGTATTTCCCGACGCTCTTGCTATTGTTTTCATTAGCGCCGACGGCTCTTTAGTTACATCATCTTCAATAGCATTCTTGATTTCCCTTTCTGTTACGGATCCCCCTGACCCCTTATTTAGACCATTTAAATAAAAAGCCGGTTGATAAGCAGATTGATCAAAGTTTCTTATGATATCAGAGCCAGTTTGAGAGAAAAGTCTTGAGGTTGAACTTGAATGTGCCGTAAAATAAAAGGCATTATTTTTTACATTATTTAAAAGTGAGTTATAAGAATTCCAGGCTGCACCAGAACAAACAGGACACCAGGTAGCTGATAATTTAACTACTAAACCGTTTTGTTTGGTGTCACTACCTTGGGCGGACATAGAATTTATATATAAAAATGTACTGATGATTGAAAGAATAATAATTCTCATGTTAATTTGTTTTATGCTCAAATATAAGGATATCTTCGGTATTTGAATCAATCTTACACCTATTATCTTGTCTT
>JBILDL010000250.1:0-4298 GCA_044352635.1 Saprospiraceae bacterium
AGGCACTGTAAAAATTTCAGATAGACAACTTGAAATTATCGAGGCGGCAGGAAAAATACTTACTGCTTCGGGAGTAAGTGGCTTAACCATTAAGAACCTTGCTAAAGAAATGAAGTTTTCTGAAAGTGCTATTTACAGACACTTTACTAGCAAGGAAGAAATAATTATTGCCTTACTTGAATTTCTTGCTAAAAGTATGGATGAACGCTATTCCAAAGCAATTTCCAGTGAACAATCACCCGAAGAAAAATTCATAACGCTTTTTCAAAATCAGTTTTCATTCTTTAAAAAGAACCCTCACTTTGTAGTAGCGGTTTTTTCTGACGGTCTATTGGAAGAAAGCCAACGCATTAACGAAACAATATTGAAAATAATGGGTGTAAAAATGAAGCACTTAATGCCTGTTATCTTGGAAGGACAACAAAAGAAGGTATTTACCAATGCAATAAAACCTGATGAATTAATGCATATAGTGATGGGTACTTTCCGGTTACAAATGTTTAAATGGAGAATTACCAACTTTCAATTTGACATAAGCAGAGAAGGAGACAATATGATACAATCGGTCTTAATGCTAATAAAAACTACCTAGGAATTTTTTAGGATTCATCAAGTAAAATTTTTTAATAAATGAAGTTAGTAAATATTCACAAACATCATTTTGTTCTATTGCTTATAGCCATAGGAAGTCCATCGGTACAGGCACAGGGTTGGTCACTCCAGCAATGTATTGACACAGCACAGGTTTACAATAAAAAGCTGCAAGTGAACCGCAACGATATAGCCATTGGAGAACAACGAGAAAAAGAAGCCAAAGCCAACCTCCTTCCAAAAGTGTCAGCTAATGCAGATTATAAATACTTTACAAACTTGCCTTATCAGCTATTGCCGCTCAATGCATTAAATCCTGCTGCGCCAGAAGGTGAATTTAGAGCGGCTCAATTTGGCGTTCCGCATAACATCAATCTAAGCCTGCAACTTTCTATGCCTTTATATAATCCGCAACTTTACGGAGCTATTCAAACAACGAAGATAGCCTCGGAATGGCTCGAATGTCAATATCAAAAATTAGAAGAGCAAATCTTTTTTGACATTTCCAATCTGTATTATAACGCACAAATTTTGCATCATCAACTGGCTTTTATTGACAGCAACTTGATGAATGCTGAACGACTTTTCAAAAATATGCAATTGCTTAATGAACAATTACTTGTAAAGGGAACAGATGTTAGTAAAGTAAAATTACAGGTAGCTCAGTTAACATCGCAAAAAGAAGGTATAAAAAGTAAATATGAGCAAGTATTAAATGTCCTGAAATTTACCATAGGACTTTCTTTAGAAACTAACTTACAGATTCAAACCAACATACTTTACGAAAACTCTTTTGAGTATTCATCTTTATCCACATTGGATTTTCGGATGGCAATAATTAAAAACCGATGGTTGGGTCTTGAATTAAATACCCTTAATAAGTCCAGATATCTACCTTCTTTAAACTTATTCGCTAATTATGGCACCACGGGTTTCGGTTACAACGGTAAACCTAATGGTTTTTTAGATTTTTATCCCATTGGTTTAGCGGGTATTCAGTTGTCCTATCCTTTATTTAGTGGAACGGTAACTCAACGAAAAATTAATCAGAAAACCCTTGAGCTAAAAAACAACGAGCTTCAAATGGGATTAATTAACGAACAAAATGATTTGCAAGTCGAAAACGCAAAACGCCAAAGGAAAACAGCCCAAAATACAGTGGAAACTTTAACAGAACAGATTCAACTGGCACAAATAATTTATGAGCAAACCATTGTTCAACAGAAACTGGGCACGGCTACTATAACAGATATTTTGCTTGCTGACAATTCGTTACGAGAAGCTCAACAAACGTATCTATCCGCGGTCATTGATTATCTAAAGGCAGATTTAGAACTTAAAAAATTCACCGGAAATATTACATCCACCAAATAATTTTGACAATGAATACAAAATCATCTATCCTAAAAAAGGTTTTATATGTCATCATATTATTGGCAATCATTGCCGTTATGGTGGTTAAGTTGAAAACGAACAAAGAAATTACTCAGAATAAGATGTATAAATACGACAAAGAACAGGCTATTCATGTTCAAGCAGATACATTGTATGTTGAAAATATAAATGCTAAATTTTCGTATTCAGGAACATTTGAACCCTACAAGGAAACTAAAATAAGTGCCGAATTACAAGGGAAGATAAATACACTTTTAGTTGACGTGGGAAGCGTAGTAATCAAGGGACAAACATTAGTGCAGTTGGATCATTCATTATTGAAACTGCAAGTGCAAACCATTGATTTGCAAGTAGAAGGATTGGAGGCAGATGTAAACCGTTTTATCATTTTGTCTAAAGCAGATGCCATTCAAGGTGTCCAATTAGAGAAAGCGGAATTAGGATTAAAATCTGCAAAAGTGCAGAGAGCCATTTTACTTGAACAAATAAACAAAACCACTATTAAAGCTCCTTTTCAAGGTGTTGTTACGGCAAAACTAAGTGAAGAAGGTGCATTTGCAGCACCTGGAGTTCCATTACTTCAAATAACGGACATTACAAATTTAAAATTTACCGTAAACGTTCCTGAAAATGATTTGAGACAGTTCAAATTAAATCATAGTTATACTATAACAGCAGATGCTTATCCTGAAATTTCATTTACAGGGAAAGTGACTATGATCGGCAGCAAAGCGAATATGGGTAGTAGTTTTCCTATTCAGTTTACTTTGAATAATACGTCTGATTTGAAAATAAAATCAGGGATGTTTGGTAAAGTGAATGTGGAAAATGCTAACCATGAAATGGGAATTATTATTCCTGCTTCTGCCATGGTTGGTTCCGCTATTCAACCTCAAGTCTATTTGGTTAAAAATGGCAAATCTGTTATGCAAAACATCTCTATTTCAAAAAACATACAGAACAAAGTAGTTGTGTCCAGTGGTTTGAAAGAGGGAGATGTAATGGTAACCAATGGATTTATAAATCTTTATGACGGTGCAAATATTATTGTTAAATAGAATCAGCGAAAAATGAACATTACAGAAATTTCAATCAAACGCCCTTCGCTGATAATAGTTCTCTTCAGCATATTAGCTTTATTAGGATTCATCGGCTATAAAAATTTGAGTTACGAATTAATGCCTGATTTTAATCAACCAGTGGTTGTAATCAAAACAGTATATCCAGGGGCTGAACCAAACGAAGTTGAAACATCGGTTTCACGAAAAATAGAAGATGCCTTATCTAATCTGGAAGGCGTAGATTACCTGGTAACAAAATCATTACCTAACGCATCTGTCATCATTGCAAATCTGAAATATGGAACGGATTTAGATAAAACAATGCAAGATGCCCAACGCTATATTGACAATATCCGAAAAGATTTACCGCAAGATATTTTAAGTCCGGTGATGAGTAAAGTTTCGCCAAATGATTTACCTATCATGTCCATTAGTGCAACAAGTAATTTGTCATCTACCGAGTTTTATCAAAATATGAAAGATGATTATCTGCCACAAATTCAACAAATAAAAGGCGTTGCAGAGATTACCGTTTTAGGAGGTGAAGAAAGAGAAATACAAGTAAAAATAAATCAAGACAAACTGAAACTGTACAAAATAGCTATGATTCAGGTTGTTGAAGCAATTAATCGATCAGGGCTGGATTTGCCAGCAGGAAAAGTGCAAACTGATAAGGAGAGTAATTCAGTTCGTTTGACGGGAAAATTTACCTCCTTAGAAGACATTAAAAACGTTCAGGTGGCGATGCCTGTTTTAGGAAGTCCGGTTTATGTAAAAGATGTTGCCATTGTTATGGATGGCATAAAGGAAATAACTTCTGTTAGTCGTTACAATGGTAAAAAGGGTATTGGCTTAATGTTGAAAAAACAAGGTGATGCAAACGCTGTTGATGTTTCAACATTAGTCCGTGAAAAATTTAAATCTATTGAGGAACAAAATGCCAGTGCAGGGGTAGCATTTATTATTGCAGACGATAGCACCGACAATACCATTGCGGCCGTTAATTCTGTTGTGTATGATCTAATATTAGCCGTAATACTGGTTTCATTCGTGATGCTTTTATTCTTACGGAGCTTCAGAAATTCATTCATTGTTATCGTTGCCATTCCAACCTCTTTAGTTACTGCATTTGCAGTAATGTGGCTTTTAGGCTACACGCTTAACTTAATGACCTTACTCGCAATGTCTTTAATAATTGGTATTTTGGTAGATGATGCAGTAGTGGTGTTGGAAAATATTCAAAAACATTTG
>JBILDL010000251.1:0-4295 GCA_044352635.1 Saprospiraceae bacterium
TTTTACCTCTCAGTTTTATTTGCCCGCATCGCTGGAATACAAAAAGGAAATGGAAACCCCCATTTCCGGTCCTGATTTTCTGGAGTTTTTGACGGCAAAAGCCAGAAGTTATGGCCGTGAGGCTGGCTTTACTTTTGCAGAGGGATTTACCTGCATAAGAACCCCGGGAATTCAAAATCTATTTGATCTTAGTTGATCCGCAGAACCCTGCAAACACCGCGTCAAAACCGTATCTGTTGCACATCCCCGCTAGCACATACCTGCTCGCCCATGCCATCACAAAGGCTCATTTACCCAAATTATAAAGTAGCATAAAAAAGAGGCTATCTTTTCCTAGAAATATTTGAAATTATGGTTGTGTTCAATCTTGAGAAGACTTTGATAAATGAGTAGAATGACATTTTCAACATCCTCGATATTTGCCATTTCAACAGTAGTATGCATATATCTAAGTGGCAAAGAAATAAGAGCAGAAGGGACCCCTCCATTGGAATAGGCAATGGCGTCCGTATCTGTACCAGTCACTCTGGATGAAGCCTGTCTTTGAATAGGAATGTTATTATCTTCTGCTGCTTGAATAATCAGTTTCAGTAATTTATTATGAACAGCTGGAGCATAAGTCACGGAAGGGCCTAAACCAGACTGAACATCACCCAGTTTTTTCTTATTCATAAGAGGTGTATGGGTATCGTGAGTTACATCAGTGATAATGGCCACATGAGGTTTAATGGTATGCGCAATCATTTCCGCACCCCTTAATCCAATTTCCTCTTGAACGGAATTGACCACGTAAAGAGAAAAAGGTAATTTTACATTATTTTCTTTCAGTAATCGGGCAACTTCTGCAATGCAAAATCCACCGATACGATTATCCAGGGCACGCCCTACATAATAGCGGTTATTCAGAATGCTCATCTCATCCTCATAAGTGATTACACAACCTACGTGAATACCCATTTCAAGCACTTCCTCCTTGTTTTTGGCGCCAACGTCGATGAAAATATTGTCTAATTTAGGGGAAAGATTAGCTTCTTCTCCGTGGCGGGTATGTATGGCAGGCCAACCAAAAACGCCTTTCACATAACCTTTTTCAGTATGAATATTTACTTTTTTAGAAGGAGCTATGATATGATCCGAGCCACCATTTCGTATAACTTGAAGGAAACCTTCAGGTGAAATATAGTTAACAAACCAGGAAATTTCATCAGCATGACCCTCAATCATAACTCTAAAATCGCTTCCAGGATTTATAACACCGTAAGCAGTTCCATAATTATCTATAAAAGATTCATCTACGTAAGGCTCAATATATTTGAGCCATAACTTTTGACCTTCTGATTCAAAGCCTGTAGGAGATGCATTATTTAGATAATCTTTTAAAAATGCATTGGAGCTTTCCAAAATAATTGACATGGTAATTAGGCAAAAAGGTGAACTAAAAAATGATTGGTAAAGGTAGGAAAATAAATTTTTAGTTTTGACTGTTTTTGGTAAATGTATCACTCCATTTTTGTGGATTATTTGACCAGTTTTCTAATACACTTGCTTCCTCTTCGGTTATATAGTTTAATCTTGTTGCTTCCCTCAATAAAACGGAATAATTACTCAAGGTGATTAAGGGGCAGTTTTCTTTAGCAAATGCCTCGGCAGCTTCAGGGAATCCATAGCTGAAAAGCGCTAAAACGCCAACTACTTCCATTTTTGCCTCCCGTGCCGCTCTAACAGCCTGTAAACTACTTCCTCCTGTTGAAATTAAATCTTCGATGAGCAATATTTTAGCTCCTTCTTTAACTTCTCCTTCAATTTGATTTTGCCTCCCGTGGGATTTAGGTTTTTCTCTTATATATAAAAAGGGTAAATCTAAAACATCGGCAACCAACATTCCATGGGGAATACCAGCCGTGGCAACGCCAGCTACCCGTTCAAATTCAGGAAATAATCTGGTTGCATCTACCAGACTTTTCTTTAGAAATGTTCTAACCTGAGGAAAAGATAAGCTTAACCTATTATCGCAATAAATAGGGGATCTAAGACCAGAGGCCCAGGTAAATGGTTTTTGAGAATCCAATTTTATTGCGTTTATTTGCAATAAATAGGTGGCAACCTTTGCCGCTGTTTCCGTTTCCATGTTAAATTAATTTTATGCAAACTTACAAAATCTATATTAACGATCGTCCATTGATTTTAGCAGAAGGAAATAATATCTTAGATTTTCCAGCCGTTCCAGATGCTCATTTAATAGGTCTTTATCAAGGAAATAAACGCTTTTTGTTGAATTATGTAGATGCTTTAGAAAAGGGTGGGCGCTTTGATGCAATTACTCTCTTCTATCCTGATTTTGAAAAAATGAAGGCTGATTTTCAATCTCTATTTATTATAATCGAAGCAGCTGGTGGCTGTGTATTCAATCAAAAGGGTGAATTATTGGTTATTTACAGAAGAAATAGTTGGGATTTACCCAAGGGTAAAATTGATCCGGGGGAAACGCCCGATATCGCAGCTATAAGAGAAGTACAGGAGGAAACAGGTATTTTAAATCTGTCCATCTCTCACGAAATTTCCCAAACCTGGCATACTTACAAACAGAAAAATCGCATTTTAAAAAGAACTTATTGGTATGATATGCATACCACAGATAGCCATTTGACGCCTCAATTGGAAGAAGATATAGAGGAGGCACGATGGGTAGATCCTCAGGAATTTCTGAACGAAGAATTATATCCTAAATATGGTAATATCAGAGATTTGGTAGTGACCTGTTTAAAAATGAGATAAATAGTGGTATTATATTATTTTTGTCTCTCAAAATGTGAATTATGGAAAATAGTGTGAATATAACCCTGGTTGACAGGGAAGGCGGTGAACATCTATTGGAAGGACCGTTGGATATGAATATGAACTTAATGGAGTTATGTAAAGCCTATGAGTTACCAGTACAAGGTACTTGCGGTGGAATGGCGCTTTGCTCAACCTGTCATGTATATGTTTTGTCAGATACCGATCTTCCTGCAATGGGGGAGGACGAAGAAAATATGTTGGATCAGGCCTTTTTTGTGAAAGATAACTCAAGACTGGGATGCCAACTGCCGTTAAGACCTGCTATGGAAGGACTAAAAGTACAGTTGGCACCCGAAGGAAATTAAGGTTGCTGAATTATCATAGGTAAAGTAGCCACCTTACCTTCTGAGGTGAAATACCAAAAGTAGGTTCCTGGGATTAGTTTTTGGTTCAGTTCTACTAAAAAGGGTTGATCCAGCACGTTGTCCCATTTAAAGCTGCTTATTTCTTTACCTTCAGCACTGACAAGTCGCCCATACAAAGGGGTTCTTTTGCCGAAGTTTGGTTGAATATAAAAAACACCTTCATTAGGATTCGGATAAATCTGAAGGGATCCCGACGGCATTTCTAATTCTCGGTTTGTTGTGGCCGTTCCCGTTATGTTTATATAGCCTAAGGTCGTAATTTGGCAACCTTCCTGGGTAGAACCTGAGAAACTTATTCCGTATTCACCAGGGGCTTTAAATTCATTCGTCGGATTTAATTCGCTGCTCAGATTTCCGTCACCAAAATTCCAGTTTACCTGGGAGCTGCCTACCGCAGTCCCTTTAAAGTTAATACTGGCTTTTCCATTTATTAATGGAAAGCTTCCAGAATTAGGGGTAAAATTTAACGCCACATTATTAGTGCTGTTAATGATTTTTGTACTGACAGGGGCTCTACCACAGGCAGAAGCATATTCAATGACCCATTTATAGAAATAAGGATAAACCTTAGGATTTGTATTATCGGAATAAACAAGGTCAACAATGCCCGGAACCCTGTAGGGAAAAGTTGATAGCGTAGAGGTGATGGCCAATCCTTTTCCAAGAGATCTCTCTAATTTATAGCCATTGCCAGGCGTTACCGAAAAGTTTAATACCACAATATTTTCTCCAATTTTTGGAATGTTGATTACTTTTTGCTGAATTTTTCCGTCAGGGGAACGTAATATAAAGCCTCTTGGGCCTACCGATTCAGCATAAACAGTTACTTGTTTAAGTATAAATGGAGCGAGGCAATTAAATACTAATCCGCCCGCTGTTTCTGAAAATGTTTTTTCACCTTGATCGGGGTCTTCCATTCCCAGAGTTTTCAAATAAACCAGTTCAGCAAAAAAAGTCGTATCCGATGTAAGTAGGCCAGTTTGAAAAACCTTTCCTTTGGTTATTTGACTTCCTTCATATTCTCTATTGAACCAACGGATTTCTTCGTTTACATTTTCCTTTGCCCGAAGTACTGCTTTGGTATTTTTACAA
>JBILDL010000252.1:0-4288 GCA_044352635.1 Saprospiraceae bacterium
TGTTAATTAATGATAATTAACTTATTAAGCGTTAACTTAATAAGGTCAAAAAAATTTAAGATGGGGTAATATTCAAATCCGTGCGAAAATAATAAATTATTATAAACAACAAAAATTTTGGAGCATATAATGCGATATTTTTAGGTGGGTATTAAAAAAATGTACATTAAAATTGCTCCAATTTCAATGTACATTTCGTTTTTCTTTGCGTTTATTTATGGCTTCCATTCACTGCATATACAACCATTTATTGATCTTGATTAGCTTAAAATGGTCGATGATGTTCTAATACCATTTCTGTGGTATTATTTTAGATAATGGATAGAATAGATCGCAATCAATTATAGCATACTAAGTGTTAGTTACCACCTCATTATTTCACCACCTTTAATATCCCTCTCATCAAAGTATGATGACCTGGATAGGTGCATACAAAAGAATACTCGCCCGCTTTAGAGGGTGCCACAAAATAAATGGTCTGTGATGATTCCGGTTGTAGCAGAGTGGTATGAAAAAGTACTTTATTGTTGTTTGGGACATAGCTCATTTGAGAAGCTTTTACCCCTAGGGAGAAAGCAGCTAATCCGACTTCGTCAGCGGTTCCTGGCTCTACTATAACCAGATTATGGGTCATGTCGTCATCTAAGTTATTGAAAGTGAGTTTCACCTTAGTTCCTGCCTTAACCTCTAGTTCTGTTACATCATATTTCATACCTGGAACAGTACCTATAACCAGCGTTTTATCGGGGGCTGCCCAATCGGAAGGCATGGTTGTCAGGTGTTTATTACTGTTTTTACTGTTTTTCTTTGTTGCGGGTTCCGCAGTTGTTTCCATTGGGACAGCATGTTGGTGACTTTCAGCAGGAGGGGGAGCGACTACTGCCATTTTATTTTTAGACAAATCTGCCGTCATTCCTGCTGGAATATTATTAAGGGTGTAATAACCCACATCGTGTAAAAGTAACTCTCCATTTGCGGTTTTTACTCCTTTTGGTTTAATTTCATGAATATAGAACCGTCGGGCTTCATCGAGTACTAAACGCACTTTTGTATGATCATCAGAAATCAGTATGGCTTTGATTGCGTGGGATTTATTTTCAATAACAGGGCTACCATAAAAGTGATGATATTGGTAATTAAAGCTATTGATATCATAATTCGCTGCTTGAACTGCGGTGGAAACATCAACAGGTTTAGTAAAAGTGATTTCAAATCCATCGGACATGGCGTGTACTTCAGCCATTTCAAAAGGCGTTTCTCCACTCCATAACATCCTTTGAAGACCGAATAAATCTTTACCGGTAGAACCCCATCCTCTTGAGGTCATTCCACCAAACATAGATCCGTCATTTCCCCAGGACAAACGAAGTAAACCCGATTGCCAGCCTTCCCGGAAAGGGAAACAAATGCCCTGATATTGACCATTTATTTTTTCCAGCATCATGCGCATCACCTTCGAATGTCCCTGGTCAGAGACAAAGTATTGACCTTTGAAAAAGGGGCCCATATTTCCATTAACATCCTCAATCATATCAGCGGTGGAAATGCCCATCAAGGTGTGAGGATACCAAACAGCGGGTAGTTTCAGATTTTTCACTTTTTCAGCTGCTTTGTACATAGGCTCACTGTTATCGGGCACATCAGCAATTTGGGTGGTCATGGGTGAACCGGGCTCATTTGACCAAACCAAACTACTTGCGTGACCAGCAAAGTCACCTTTTTCCAAATGGGTAATTCTACCCGAACCGACCCAATCCCCTTGATTTTCAGTATAAAAAATATCACCAGCGCTATTCATCATAATACCGGCCGGAGATCTTAAGCCGGAAGCAACGGGAGATAAGGTTCCGTCGGGAGAAACTTTTACCATCCAACCTCTCCATTTTGATAATTTAGCTTCACCAAAACCTACCCAGGCCACATTGAAGGTGAGATACATATTGTCCTGAGAATCAAAAACGGGCCCATAGGAATATTCATGATAATTTCCTTCTAATTCCCAATTAGCAATATTTTGGTAATGGTCGGCGGAACCATCTCCATTTTGGTCGGTTAATTTGGTTAATTCACCCCGCTGAACGGCATACAAGGAACCTTTGTGGAAGTTCAAGCCGAGCACTTCGTGCATACCACTGGCAAAGAGTCTGTAAAATGGCGTGGCAGAATAGGGATTTTCTACCATCCATATTTCTCCCCGACGGGTACTTACAGCCAGTCTTCCATCGGGAATGGTGGCCATTCCACCTACCTCCAGCTCTATATTATGGGGGATTGGTAAAGTTCTTAGCGGATAATATTCTGCTTCAGCCACCGCTTTCTGAGCTTCAAGGGCTTGAATAGTTAATATGGATAAACAAGCTATAAGAAATATATTTTTCATTGTCATTCGTTTTTTAAAATACAATCTGATAGGTGAAAGTGGTATTTTTAATATCTGAAATCAACCATTGTTGCCCATCCTTTTGAATGATAACGGGAACATTGGGGGAATTGACTTTTATAAAATAAGCGGCATCATCCACAGAAAATAATCCGTCCGCTACTTTTTTTATTCCTTTTTTTGAGTTCGCCAGCAGGAATTGTTTGTCAGTGGGTAGAGCAGAAAATGAAATAAATCGGGTGAGCCCCTGACTGTTTGCGGAGGGTTGTAACCAATCTTTCAAGGTTATGTCCCCCATTTTCATAACATATTGGGGTGTTTTTTGCCCATCAACCTCAGTAAATTGCATCCCTTCATATCGGAAAGTGGCAGGTGAAACAAGTTGTTGACTCATTTTATCTATAAATGGAAAGATACCGGTCATTTGTTGAGACATTCCAAGCGGTTCAGCGGTTTGTTCGGTACCACGGTCATGCCACATTTCAGTGGTATTTAAAAAGCGGCCTCGCCATACATTTAATATAGCACCAGCTTTAGTGTCATAACTGTAGTGAACGGCCTGAGGAAAACCTACGTTGATAGCATGTGTTCTTTTTGAACCGTCAAAGACGACGAAGGAACGTTGAAAAACAGGTTGGTTAGAAAGGTAAACTTCGTTCATCACTGTTTTAGAAAATTCCATCTCCGATTTTTTATCATGCAGCGTTTGCCACCCTTCACTTTCTCCCTCTGCTTTAACAGATAAACCGAAAGCACGTACACTTCTCTCCCAATCCCTGTGGGTATATCCAATTCGAAAGGTATGTTTTCCAGCGTCCAGCCTTTTTTTTCCGAGCACTTCCTCATTAAAACTCATTCCATACCAGGGAACATCGACATCGGATAATACTAGTTCATTGTCAATCAATACGTTGGCATATCCATGATAATTTCCTTTGAATAAATAAATGCTGGCTTTTGATACTTCAAAAGAACCTGTGATAACGTAATACTGGGTTCCTCTCCTTGAAACAGAAACGTCTATTAACTCCGTTTCCCCAACCTTGACAGGCGTTAAGGTACTTAAATCTTTTTCTTTTGGAACCGTTTGTATATCACCTTTCTTTTCACGCGTGAAAGCATTTTCATATATTTTGTACTGAACAGGCGGGACAATCTTTACACTGGCATTTCCTATTTTTGTTATTCTGATATTTCTGAAGGCAATGGGACCATGATCACCTTGAAACATGAGGGGCCCCATTGATTTTTCATTTTGAAAAGCCGCTGCTCTGGTTGGACCGAATAGTTCTACATTCTGATGAATAACCATTCCATTCCAGGACACTTTTAACATTTTGGCATTCGATATCTTTTGCCCGCTGGCATTAAATTTTGGTGCTTGAAAACTTATGTCAACACGATTCCATAATCCGGGAGCTTTTACGGCATTAAAACGGGGCGGGTGACCCTCAAATCCTTCGTTATTTTTGCCCCTTTTTTCATCCCATCGTTGATAAATCCCCCCTGCATCGTCAAATGATGGCGTGGCCTTCCCCCAACTGTCAAATACCTGAACCTCATACCTACCTTGTAGATAAATACCTGAATTAGAACCTTTTGGAATCATAACTTCCAGGGATAAATCAAGGTCGCCATGTTCCATGAGGGTAATTAGATTATCACTTGACTTGAAAGAACCATTTTTTAATTCACAAACCAAGACGCCTTTTCCCTGTTTGGAAATGAGTGATTTTTCATTAGGATTTCCAGTAACCTCACTCGCTTCCTGCCAGTTTGCCGAAGGATTTTTAAATAAGGAAAGGTTGTCCAATGATTCATAGGATTGGGCATGAAGTATCAATGGAAAAAATAAAATGGGACATAGCCGAATAAGTAGCCCGCGGTGCATACCAGTAAAGAACATAG
>JBILDL010000012.1:0-13858 GCA_044352635.1 Saprospiraceae bacterium
TATGGCGGGGCAAGAGGGATTATATCAATGATATGGGAGCCTTCCTTGCTCGATCCTATTGAAGGAATTCGCTTTAGAGGCTTCAGTATTACAGAATTACGAGAAAAATTACCCAAAGGCGAAAATGGTACTGAACCTATGCCCGAAGGTCTCTTCTGGCTTTTACTAACTGGTGAAATTCCTGATAATTCTTCCGTTGAATGGTTATGCGAGGAATGGCGAAAAAGAGCGGTCGTACCGGATCATGTATTTAAAGTGTTGGATGCTTTGCCAACAGAAACGCATGCGATGACCCAATTTTCAATTGGTATAACGGCGCTTCAAACAGAAAGTATTTTTGCCAGACGCTATGATGAAGGCATGCGCAAAGACGAATATTGGGATGCTGTTTACGAAGACACGATGAATCTCATAGCTTGTGTCCCACAGATTGCCGCTTATATTTATAGGAAAACTTATCATGGTGGTGATTATATACTTCCTGACAACAACCTTGATTGGGCCGGCAGTTTTGCCCATCAATTGGGCATTGAAGACCCTGCTTTTAAGTCTTTAATGAGATTATACCTCACTATTCATGCCGATCATGAAGGAGGTAATGCTTCTGCTCACACTACGCATTTGGTAGGTAGCACCCTGAGTGACCCTTATTTGTCCCTCGCTGCGGGAATGAATGCATTGGCAGGCCCCCTTCACGGGCTGGCTAACCAGGAAGTTATCGGTTGGATCCTCGATATGCTTAAAGAGCTGGGGACAGAAGAACCTACCGAGGAAGAAATTATTACCTATGTAAAAAAGACATTAGCTTCTGGTCAGGTTGTTCCTGGTTATGGTCATGCCGTGTTAAGAAAACCAGATCCACGATTCATTGCCCAAATGGAGTTTGCTCAAAGGAATATTTCCAATGATCCACTCGTAAATGTAGTATGGAAAATTTATCGGGTGGTACCTCCTATATTGGAAAGTTTAGGTAAAATAAAGAATCCATGGCCTAACGTCGATGCCCATTCAGGCGCTTTATTAGTTCATTATGGATTAAAAGAACATGGATTCTATACGGTTTTATTTGGTGTTTCCAGAGCTATTGGCGTTTTGGCTGCCCTTTGTTGGTCAAGAGCACTAAATTTCCCATTGGAAAGACCCAAATCGATCACTACAGAATGGGTAAAAGAGTTTTTAGCGAAAAAGTAATTAATAATTAACAAACCATAGTAAAAATGATAGCATATCCTGATGATTTGTATTATACACGAGAACATGAGTGGATACGTGTAGAAGATAATATAGCCATGATAGGTATTACTGATTTCGCGCAAAGTGAGTTGGGCGATATAGTTTATGTCGAAGTAGAATCAGTAGGAGATACGCTCGAGAAAGAGTCTATTTTTGGTACGGTGGAAGCTGTGAAAACTACGTCTGATCTGTTTATGCCGGTAAGTGGGAAGGTGCTTGAGTTTAATACCGACCTCGATTCAAGTAATGGTGATAATCCGGCACTGATAAATCAGGATCCTTATGAGTCAGGATGGATTATCAAAATAGAGATGACAAATCCCGAAGAATTGGAAGAACTTTTAAGTGCTGCGGACTATCAAAAATTGGTGCATTAATTATTTTTTTTGCAGAATACACCTTTTTTTTAAAAATGTTCATCTATCTTTAAACTATTCCTAGGAATAAATAATTTTTTACCGTCTTAAATTTGTTAGTATGGCTATTGAAGTATCAGGCACAATGGTCTTTTATTCACTCTTAGCGCTTACTTTACTCACTGTGGGTATCGTATTTGTAGCACGCTACTTAATGTCTAAGTTAAATGAAGGATCATTGAATGAAAAGTACAGCAAGCTAGCTGAGAAAGCAACCTCATCTAACCGCGCTAAATTCGTTGAAGCGGATGTGTTCAAGATGAGTGGTTCTTTTTTCAACTACGGCTTAGTTGTAGCACTTGGTATTACTGTTTTGGCTTTGGGTCTAACGGAATATGCTGAGAAGGTAGCCACTGGAGATAATTTCGTCATGATCGAAGAAGACATCGAGATGGAACCTCCACGTACTGCTGAACCTCCGCCTCCGCCACCACCTCCGCCACCACCAGTGATTCAGGAAGTTCCCGATGAGACTGTTCTGGAAGAAGATGAACCAGAATTTGTCGATCAGTCGGTTGAGGCAGACGAAGTTGTTGAGGCACCTGTTGTCAAAGCACCTCCACCACCTCCACCTCCGCCACCTCCACCACCAAAAGAAGATGAAGAAATCTTCATGGTTGTTGAGGATATGCCGCTTTTCCCTGGTTGTGATACAGAAAAAACAAAAGAGGACAAGAAAAAATGTTCAGACAGAAAAGTGTTTGAATTCGTTTTCAAAAATCTTAAGTACCCTGTTATTGCCAGAGAAAATGGTATCGAAGGCACCGCTGTAGTTCAATTTGTCGTCGATAAAGATGGCACCGTTAAGGACGTTTCTGTTCTTAAGGAAATTGGCGGTGGCTGCGGTGAGGAAGCATCTCGTGTGGTGAATACCATGAATGAGTCTGGAATTAAATGGACACCTGGTCGCCAAAGAGGTAGACCGGTAAAAGTTCAGTTCCGTCTTCCAGTAAGATTTAAACTTCAGTAATTTTTACCCTTTATTGAAGTTCAAAATGGTTGTTTTGCTTAGGTAAAACAACCATTTTTGTTTTTATAAAACATGTTTATCTCTATTGCGTTTTGTTATTTTAAGTCGATTAATTCCTTACCATGCCACAAAAATTAATTTTGTTCAGTCTGCTGCTCGCTTTATTGGCCGTTCCTCTCAATTCGTTTGGTCAAGATCAAAAGTTAGCTCAACAATATTTTGCCGATGGTGATTATGAAAGAGCGCTTGTCCTATTCAAAAAATTGGTAGAAACAACTCAGGGGAATACCTATTTTATGGAAAGGTATGTTGATTGTTTGTTTCAGTTGAAGAGATATACAGAGGCCGAAAAGGTGTTGATAAAAGAATTAAGAAAGAAAACGGCAGATCCTATTTTTAATATATCCCTCGGTCAGGTCTATGATAAACTGGATGATGCCGCCGCAGCTGCACAACAATTTCAGTTAGCGATCAATAGAATGAATCCCGAGCGCTTTTTTATCGTTAGGATTGGAAATACTTTCACCAACCTAAATCAATTGGATTGGGCTATCAAAACATACGAAAAAGGGGCCGACATGCTAAATGATAAACTGGTTTTTTCCTACTATCTGGCAGACTTATTCAGGAGAAAAGGGGATGGGCCTAAAATGATTAATCAATACTTGAATGTGGTATCCAGTCAAGCAGATAGAATGGATAATATTCAAATGATTTTTCAACGGTATTTGCTTAAGGAGGATTATAAGGAGCTCAAAAAGCAGATTTATGAACGCATTCAACTAGAACCCGATGCTATCGTGTACCCGGAATTACTTATCTGGTTGCTTTTACAAGAAAAGGATTTTTCAGGTGCTTTCCGTCAGGTGAAAGCGTTAGATAGAAAGTTAAAGGAAAATGGCACCCGCCTATTTCAATTTGCAAATATGGCGGCAAATGAAAATGACTATAATACTGCAATTGAAGCATTTGATTATATCGTTGAAGTGAAAGGGGTGAACTCTGGCTTTTATCTGGAGGCTAAAATTGAGGGATTGCGTTGCAGGAGGAATAAGCTGATCGAGGAATCTAATCTGTCAACTACCTTCGTGGCAGATCTTAAATCAAAGTATTTGTCCTTTATTAATGAATTGGGTAGAAATAGAAATACAGCTACCGTTCTCATTGATCTTGCTGAACTAGAAGCCTATTACTTAAATGATTTGAATAAAGCGATTGAATTATTAACAGAGGTCATCAGCTTTCCATCGCTAAATCCTCGCATTCAAGCATCAGCAAAACTTGTTTTGGGAGATTATCAGTTGATGAATGGGGAAATATGGGAAGCAACGTTGTTATATTCTCAGGTTGATAAGGCTTTTCAAGATGATTTATTAGGGCAGGACGCTCGGTTTAGAAATGCCAGGTTGTCCTATTACACAGGTGATTTTACCTGGGCTCAATCTCAGTTTGATGTACTAAAGGCATCAACGTCAAAGTTTATAGCTAATGACGCACTAGATTTGTCTGTTTTTATATTAGATAATTTAGGACTTGATACCACACCGGAACCCTTGAAAAATTATGCAAAAGCTGAACTACTCAGTTTTCAAAATCAAACTAAAGAGGCTTTTACGGTTTTAGATAATATACTCAGAACTTATCCTGACCATAGTTTGGTGGACGATATCTGGTATTTGAAAGGGAATATATTCAGGAAAGAGAAAAAATTTGCTGAAGCCATTACTTTTTATGAAAAAACGATTGCGTCAGACCCGGAAAGCATTAGAATAGATAATGCCTTATTTGCCTTAGGAGAATTATACGAAAGTAAAGTAATAGATAAGGAAAAAGCGCGTGCCTGTTATGAGCGTATATTCATAGAGTTCACAGATAGTTTATATGCCGTTGAAGCCCGAAAAAGGTACAGATTATTGCGTGGAGACAAAATACAATAATAGGCTACAAGTCCGACGTATAATATGCAAAGAGCAAATGCATATCTGCGTGGGAAGGGAAAAGTAGTCTAAAAGGTTAGAAGTAATAGACCAGGCAGAAATGCACTGACTATAAACGTATTTTTATATGGTTTATAGATAGCTTATTATAATTTTGAAGCTGCAAACTTTCGCAATAATACAAAAGCATAGAAACATTTTACTTTGAAGAAAACGTTTCTATGCTTTTGTAGCAAACGGGCATTTGCGCAGATAAATAAAGTTATAATTACCTGAATAGGTTAGGTATGACTTTATCTATCTATGTCAAATATAAAAAGGATTATTTAGTATGTGTATCGTCAGAAACAGTCAACTTGTGACGACCCTTTGCACGACGATTAGCAAGTACCCGGCGTCCATTTTTAGAACTCATACGGGAACGAAATCCATGTTTATTTACGCGTTTGCGTTTTGATGGTTGGTAAGTACGTTTCATTGCTGTTATTTTTAAGCAATATGCTCAATTAATTCAAAATGTTTGCAAAAGTATCATTTTTTTACAAGAAACAAAAATCTAAACGGTCATTATTTCTTTTTCCTTTATATCAAGTAGTTCGTCAATTTTTTTGATGTGTTTATCAGTGAGTTGCTGAACGGTTTCCTCCCGTTTTTTCCCTTCGTCTTCTGAAAAACCATCTTTAACGGCCTTCTTAATACCCTCCATGGCTTCCCTTCTGGAAGAGCGGGAGCTAACTTTAGCATCTTCGCCCAGAGCCTTCGCTTTTTTTACTAAATCGCGACGACGTTCCTCGGTAAGAGGGGGAAACGATAAACGCACCACTTCACCATCATTCATAGGAGTTACACCAAGATTTGCCTCAAAGATAGACCTTTCGATAGGTGCCAACATAGACTTTTCCCAGGGTTGGATAACGAGAGACCGCGCATCGGACGTTGAAATATTGGCTACTTGGTTCATAGGCGTCGGTGTTCCATAGTAGTTCACCAATAAATCTCTGACAATCGCTGGGGTAGCTTTGCCCGTTGTGATTTTCCCTAACTCTTTATTGAGGTGATCCAACGCTTTTTCCATGGCTTCTTCGGCCGTTTCCACTAAAAAATTTACTTCTTCCAACATAGCTGTATGGATTATTACCAGAATTAAAAATAATTTCTTTTTGCGCCGTTAGTCATTGGAAGATCCAAAGAAACGAAGAGCGAAATACAATAACATCACTAAAGCAGAAAATGCAGCAGATACATAAGTCATGGCAGCCCACCATAATGCATCCTTAGCGCCTTCTTGTTCTGCCCCATGGGTGATGCCAGAGTGATTTAACCACACCAGGGCTCTTTTGGAAGCATCAAATTCCACAGGCAAGGTGATTAAGCTAAATACTGCCGTTACTAAAAAGGTAAGCATGGTGATAAACAAAATGGTTTGATTGCCACCAGATCCAAATAAACCAAGAGCCAGCATTAATAGCCACTGTTGCAGTGATGAGGCAATATTTACTATAGGTACAACGGCTGAACGCATGGTTAACCAAGCATAAGCCTGGTTGTGTTGCACCGCATGACCGCATTCGTGTGCTGCAACAGCCGCGGCGGCAATGGTCCTCCCGTTAAATACATCTGGACTTAAATTCACAACTTTAGACATAGGATTATAATGATCCGTAAGCATGCCGTGTCCTTCTTCTATGCGAACATCGTGAATACCATAATACTTCAGCATATTTTCAGCAATTTCGCGCCCAGATAATCCGGAGCGAATACCGATTTGGCTATAATGCCTGAATTTATTTTTTAATTTCTGGCTGATGATAAAACCAACCAATGATAACAAACCTGCTAAAATAAAATATCCCATGATTTGAATTTTTTAGGATTATAACGTAATTCCTTAAAATTTAGTTTACATTAAAATCAAGATATACGGTCAAAACCTGTATAAGGAATCAAGGCTTTAGGAATAATAATACCCTCTGCTGTTTGATTATTTTCCAACAAAGCGGCTACTATGCGGGCTAAAGCTAAAGCACTTCCATTCAGGGTATGCGCGAGTCTGGATTGTTTGCCGTCTTTGAATCTTAATTTTAACCTGTTACTTTGAAATGTTTCAAAGTTTGAAACGGAACTTACTTCCAGCCATCTTTTTTGACCAGCAGAATACACCTCAAAATCAAAGGTCAAAGCGGAGGCAAAAGACATATCGCCACCACATAAGCGCAATATTCTGTAAGGTAGTTCCAATTTGGCTAAAATTTGACTAACATGCTGAATCATTTGATCAAAAACCTGATAGGATTGATCAGGATGAGCGACTTGAACAATTTCAACCTTATCAAACTGGTGAACCCTGTTTAGTCCTCTGACATGCGCGCCGTAAGAACCGGCTTCTCTTCTAAAGCATGGGGTGTAACCGCACATTTTTACTGGAAGTTTCGCTGCGTCCAGAATAACGTCACGCAAAATGTTCGTAATGGGCACTTCAGCGGTTGGTATGAGGTAAAGGTCGTCTTTGGCTACATAATACATTTGCCCTTCTTTATCGGGAAGTTGTCCAGTGGCTGTGGCCGAAGCTTCATTGACCATTAATGGCGGCATAATTTCCTCATAACCAGCATCTACAGCTTCATCTAAAAAAAACTGAATGAGTGCGCGTTGTAGTTTTGCCCCCTTACCGCGATAAACGGGAAATCCACTACCTGTAATTTTTACGCCCAGTTCTAAATCGAAAAGGTTATACTTTTTCGCCAAATCCCAGTGGGGTAGCGCCTGTTCACTTAAAACAGGAAGTTCGGCTGACCAAGATTGATATTCCTCATTATCGTCAGGTGTTTTGCCGGGAGGAACGCTGGCATGGGGAAGATTGGGAATCAAATAAAGTAACCCATCCAGGTCTTTTTCTATGTTCCCCAAAAGTACCTCCAGTTCGGCCGTTTTGTCTTTTAGCGCATTTACTTTGACTTTAATAGCTTCGGCACCCTCTTTATCACCTTCTTTATACCGTTTTCCAACTTCATCAGAGAACTGATTTCGATCTGTAAGTAACTTCTCAAGTTCGGTTCGCCATTGTTTGCGCTGATCATCAAGCTGAAGAATTTCAGCTATTTTTTCAGCAGCATCGGGCACATTTTTCTTGCCAAGTCCTTCAATGACTTCTAACTGATTTTGACGGATAACGCTAATTTGCAACATAATTTTACTTCCCTTTTTCTCTTTAATGAACTTTAAAGAGTTCTTTTTGTCTTTATATTTGAAAAAATTTCACTCATTAAGTAAATTTTTTGCAAAGATAATACTTAGTGTAAAAAATTAATCTATTTTTGTCTCAATGTTTCCTTGTATGTAAAGGAAATCTAAAATTCACCCTGTTTTTTCCTTTCAACATAGATTAGCTTCTTTACAATAGCTTCTTCTTTAGGATATTTTTTGGTAAAAATAAAATATCTTTCTCTTGGTGGGAAAGGAAAATTTCAGTTCTATTAATTATTCTATATGGTTCGACGAGCGAATCTCCTGTTTTCTTAAAGTTTTATTCATGCAATACGACATTGTCCAGCTCAATGAAATGTTGGTACCCGAATTACGCGATTTAGCGGAAGAAATGCGAGTGCCAGGATTCAAGAAATTAACCAAAAAAGAGTTAGTTTATAAAATTCTCGACCAGCAAGCCTTAGCAGGTGTTGCATCGGAAAAGGTTGTTAGTCCAATGGTTACTCCTCCTGTTAACCCAAAACCAGAACAATTTCGAATTGATTTTGATAAGGTGGAGGAAACGTCAGTTTCACAGTCAGTACCTCCTTCAGTTGATGTGAAGGATAAGGATGTTACGGTTGATATCACGCCTCCTAAGGAGGAGTCTCTTCCAACGGAGGAGGAAAAACGCGAAGTTCCCAGAGAATTACAAAGAGTGAGAAGGGTTAATCCAACCCAGGAATCTTTACCTCTTACTGATAATAAGTTAAACAGACGTGAATTTCCCAGCGTACGGCGAACTTCACCCGGCAGGGAATCCAGCCAGGAGGGTTCTACCAGTTTACCAGATAAAAGAGATTTTACAAGCGCCAGAAGAAATGTAGAAAATAGTCCGTCTGAAAATAAATCGCTGGATATTGAAAATGACGGCAGAAAAAATATAGCCTCTAAAGAATTGTGGGACAAGCCGGGAGCAGCTGAAATTGCGCCTATTCCCGAAAACATGGAGGCTGAAAACAGAAGAATTCTCAGAAAAAGAAGAGAAGATGGTGAAGTTCAAAGAACACCTCCAGCACTCGTTCAAAGGCCAGCAGTTATACATAGAGACAATAGAGCACCCCTAAGAGATAATAGAAAGCCATTGGTGGCGGATGCAAATAATCCAGAAGCTCCTATGCAACAGCAGCCGGTAAACCCTCAACCTGCTCCTCCTCCGCCGCCTCCAGTAATCAAGTTCGAACCTGAATTAGACGGAATTATAGAGAGCGAAGGAAGTTTGGAGATGATGCCAGATGGTTATGGTTTCTTGCGCTCGTCGGATTATAATTATTTGTCCTCACCTGATGATGTTTATGTTTCTCCTTCCCAAATTAAATTGTTTGGTCTGAGAACAGGAGATACAATCAAAGGGACTTTAAGACCACCTAAAGAGGGTGAAAAGTATTTTGCATTACTAAAGGTATCCAAAATAAATGGAGCCAATCCAGATAATATAAAAGAAAGAATACCTTTTGATTATCTAACGCCCCTTTTTCCTACCGAGAAATTTAAGCTCACCGCTTCATCGTCAGGAAAAGATATGGGCAATAGAATGATCGATTTGTTTACCCCTATCGGAAAAGGTCAGCGTGGACTTATCGTTGCCCAACCAAAAACAGGAAAGACTTTCCTGTTGAAAGATTTGGCAAATGCCATCTCTAAAAATAATCCTGAATGCTATATTATAGTTCTTCTTATAGATGAACGCCCCGAAGAAGTTACAGATTTTAAAAGAAGTGTGAATGCTGAAGTTATCGCCTCCACTTTTGATGAACCCGCTGATAATCATGTTAGAGTAGCTAATTTGGTTTTAGAAAAAGCAAAGCGATTGGTGGAAAGTGGTCACGATGTGGTAATAATGCTCGATTCTATTACTCGTTTAGCAAGAGCCTACAATACTGTCGCCCCCGCAAGTGGAAAAGTTCTCTCGGGTGGGGTAGAAGCCAATGCTCTTCATAAACCAAAGAAATTTTTCGGCGCAGCCAGAAATATCGAAGGTGGTGGTTCTCTGACTATTTTAGCGACAGCCCTTATTGACACAGGTTCAAAAATGGATGGCGTTATCTTCGAAGAGTTTAAAGGTACCGGTAATATGGAACTTCAATTAGACAGAGGTCTGGCAAATAAACGGATGTTCCCTTCTATCGATCTAACTAAATCATCTACCAGACGGGAGGATTTGTTGTTAGACAAGGAAACGCTGCAGAGAATGTTTATTCTTAGGAATCACCTGGCAGATATGAAGCCGGAAGAAGCAATGGATTTTCTTCGTAAACACATGGTTGGAACTAAATCAAATGATGAATTTCTTTCCTCTATGAACGGCTAATTTCGTGCTTAAAACAGAATAATTTATTGGAAATGCAGTTTCTATAGAATAATTTCTTAAATTAAACCATTGTTAACTATGTCGAGATGTTTAAACCTTACCCGTTTAGATCGGAATGAAAGAAAATGATGTTGTTTATACGTTTGAATATTGTTCTATTTGTCTATCTCTTTGCTCATTTCCAACTAAGAGCTCAAGAGACTGATTACGTGCCAAATGAGTTTTTAGTACAGTTCAATCCTGAGGTATCAGCATCACAATGGTTCAACTCGCTTGCTTTAGAAAAAAAAGCAACGGGTATATCTGCGGTTAAAATGCTTTCCGAACCCCTTAATATTTATCAGTTAAATATTAATCCTTCTTTAGTATCTGAAAATGAAGCGCTTCGTTTTTTAAGACAGCAGCCTAATATTAGATTTGTACAGAGAAATCATTATATAAAATTAAGGAGCGTTATTCCTAACGACTCTTTGTTTTCTCAACAGTATTATTTGCAAAATAAAGGACAAAACGGCGGTTTGGTTGGTTTGGACATAAAAGCAGTTGAAGCATGGAATGTAACGCAGGGCGGCGTTACCCCAAGCGGTGATTCCATTGTTATTTGCGTTATTGATAATGGGGTGGATATAAATCACCCTGATCTGAAAGATAATCTCTGGGTAAATCAGGCGGAAATTCCAAATAATAACAGAGATGACGACGGAAACGGTTACATAGATGATTATCTGGGTTGGAATGTTGACTTTAAATCGGATGAAGTCAGTTATATTAATTTTCATGGCACGCCTGTAGCCGGATTAATTGGTGCAACGGGTAATAATAAAACGGGTGTAACAGGCATTAATTGGAAGGTTAAATTGATGGTAGTAACTTCCCAGATTGCTAACGTCCTGTCAGAAAGCAGAGCCATAGAAGCTTATTCTTATCCTCTGGTTATGAGGAAATTGTATAATGAATCCAAAGGTAAGAAGGGGGCTTTTGTTGTTGCAACTAATACCTCATGGGGCATAGATAAAAGAAAACCAGAGGATTTTCCTATATGGTGTAATTTTTATAATGCCCTCGGAGATGCGGGTATTTTAAACGTCGCAGCAACCATTAACCAAAGTATAGACGTAGATGTTTCAGGAGATATTCCTACCACTTGCCCAAGTGATTTTATGATTTCTGCAACGGCTATTTCCGATAAAGGTGAATTGAGGTACGGTTATGGTAAAACGTCCATAGATATTACCTCTTTGGGTTTTAATTTATTAACTACAGCCGATAAAGGTGGTTATGCCAGACAAAGTGGTAATTCGTTTGTCTCTCCTCAAATTGCCGGAGCTATTGGGCTTCTTTACGCTTCTCCCTGCCCAACTTTAGCTGTATTATCTCGAAATGATCCTGCAGCCGCTGCCAGGTTAGTCAGAAAAGCCCTGCTGGGTGGTGTAACTGTTTTGGATAGTCTGGTGAATAAAGTGAGTTCAGGTGGCATGCTGAATATGGAGAAAAGTATTCGGTTTCTTATAGATAGTTGTGGTAAATGTCCTCCAATTGCTAAAATTGAGGTGACTAATGTATCTACTACCGAAGTTCAATTGTCATGGATATCAAATGATAGTATCAAAAATATAAATTTATTTTTTAGAAAAAAAGGAGATACCTCCTGGATGTCTTTGCCAAATAATAAGAACCCTTTATCTATTACTGGATTATTACCTTGTAATGATTACGAAATATCTTTAAACAGGACTTGTCTCAATGGGGAGAATCCAGCAGGTCAGTCAGTTATTTTTAAAACAGATGGTTGTTGTAAAAATCCAGCCAATATGGAATCCGTAAGTGTCGGAAATACAGAATTTGTATTAAGATGGGAAAAGGTAACCGCAGCGTCCGCTTACCTTGTTCGCTGGAAATTATCAAAAGATTCTCTTTCTTCTGCCTGGCAAACCTTGCAAGTATCCCAAAATGGTGTAACGATTCGTGGATTATCTTCTTGTTCGGAATATGATATTCAGATTAGAAGTTTGTGTGCTTCAAATCAATTGCCCTTCAGTAACTCATTTAAGTTTAAAACGACGGGTTGTGGAAATTGCCTGGAGAAAAATTATTGTATTCCTAAGGGAATAACTATTGTTAGTGCAGAAAATGAATGGATTGCACAAGTAAAAATAGGCGACTTTGTCCATTTATCAGGTAAAGACGGATATGGAGATTTTACGAGAAAAAATGGTCCCACTTTAAAACCAGGCACTTCCTATCCTTTAATCTTAGAACCCGGCTATTTGAGTACCGCTTACGACGAATTCTTTATCGTTTGGATCGATCTTAATCAAGACGGTTCTTTTACAAATGAGGAGGAATTATTTAATTCAGGTTCACCAAAAAAAGGATTAGTTACCTCTATTTTGAGTATTCCTGCTTCAGCTACATTGGGTTCCACACGCATGCGTGTAGTGATGCAGTACCGGCAGGAACCGGGAGCCTGTGTTTTTCCTGTGGAATTTTTTGGAGAGGTAGAAGATTTTTGTGTGAATTTCAGCCATACTGTGAATACTGTACCTATCCTACCGGTAGCTAATATTGTGGTATTTCCTAATCCCAGTGAGGGTGTATTTTCAATAAACTTCCAGGATGATCATCTATGGGAATCTATAACCATGATAAATATGATGGGGCAAACTATTTCTAAAGTGCTCTTAGATAAGGGGGTAAAAGAGTATCGTTGGGAGGGGAAAAAGACACACGCGGGTCAATATACCTTAGTTTTTCAGGGACCAAAGGGGATTTACACCCACAGAATATCTATTTTATAGTTTTGAATCTATATTTTCGATCTCGGCTGGATCATAATTACTAAACCATACTTTCAATGTAGATTTGGCTTGAAGTTTCACTGCATCATTGATATAAGAAGCAATGGCTACGAGACCTACGCCTAAAACGCCCAGATCGTCTGTATATCCAATGAAAGGAGTTAGGTCGGGGATTAAATCTATGGGAGCAATAAGATACCCCAACACGCCAATGATTATGTTCTTGGCCCATGTTGGGGTTTCTTTCCGTTTGAAAGCATAGAAAAGCAGCAAAGAAGAATAAAGGGATTGCACGCCTATTTTCTTTGCGTAAGATTGTACCGTGTTCCAGAACCTGGATTCTGAAAAGAACACGGCATATTTCTTGATTCGCGAAAGCATATATAAAGGATTATATATTAATCCAATCGTTGTTTAACCTCGGTAATTTCGTACACCTCAATAATGTCCCCAACTCTCATTTCATTGAAATTCTTTATGGATAGACCACATTCCATGCCATTTCTGACCTCTTTAACGTCATCTTTGAAACGTTTGAGAGATGAAACTTCACCGTGCGTATTTTCTCTGGTAGGGAATACAATAATGCCATCCCTTACCAATCTGATATGACTATTTCTACTGATTTTACCTTCTTGAACGTAGCAACCAGCGATAGTTCCAATTTTACTAATTTTGTAAATTTCTCTGATTTCCACCATACCTATGACCGTTTCCACTTTGGTAGGTTCAAGCATACCTTCGATGGCCGCTTTAACTTCTTCAATGGCTTCATAGATAATAGAGTAGGTTTTAATTTCAACGCCCTCTTTTTCGGCCAGTTTTCTTGCACCGGAGGAAGGTCGTACCTGGAAACCAATAATGATGGCATCAGAAGCGGAAGCGAGAAGGACATCAGACTCGATGATACCACCCACTGCTTTGTGTATTACATTTACTTGAACCTTCTC
>JBILDL010000253.1:0-4278 GCA_044352635.1 Saprospiraceae bacterium
AATTTAGCACTTATACTGCCTGATCTTAGCGTAATACTAAAAATATTTACGAAAACGTTGTCGTAGAAAATAAATAATTAACGGAATTTAGTTTTCTATAGGCATCGTAGTACAACTAAATAATTTGGAGAATGCCACTTCCCCTATTGATTTGCCTTGTACCTAAATCTAAAAAAGAGTAACAACGCACTGGCGCTTAAGGCGACAATAAAACCAACCCAAAGACCATAAACCTCCCATTTTAGATTAAAGGCTAAAAAATAACCAACGGGTAAACCTACTATCCAGTAAGCTACTAACACAATGAGCGTAGGAATTTTCATATCCTGTACGCCCCTCAGGAGACCAATACCTACAGCTTGTGTCGAGTCAGAAATTTGAAAAATACCCGCCAATATCATCAGACCCGTAGCATATTTTAAAACCTCAAGTTCGTCATTGAAAAGTTTAGGCAGGCCACTTCTTCCTATGAAAAGAATAACGGCGCAAATCACTCCATACACCACTGCCATAGAAAAATTACTGTAGCCAATTCTCTTGACCTGCTCTGTATTTCCCTGACCTCTTACATTAGCTACCCTTATGCTGCCCGCTGAACTAATGCCCAAAGACACCATATAGGTTATTGCTGCCATATTTAAGGCAATCTGATGTGCGGCTTGTTGCACATAACCTAACCATCCTGACATAACCCCTGATACGGCAAACGCACCGGCTTCCATGCCATACTGAACAGCACTGGGTATGCCCATTCTTAGTATTTCTTTAATTCCAGAAATTTTTAATGAAAAAGCATGTTTAACATCCTGTAAATATGGCTTATAGGCCGATTTGTAAATAATTAATATGATGATGACAACAAATAATAAAAATCTGGAAATAAAAGTAGCTAATCCCGCCCCTTCGAGTTCCATTCTGGGAAACCCAAACTTCCCAAAAATGAAAAGGTAATTCAGGAATCCATTTACTGGCAAAGAGGCTAAAGAAAGATACATTGGCCATTTCGTCTCTCCTAATCCATCCGAAAATTGCTTTAACACCGTAAATAAAATCATAGGTAACATGCTCCAGGTCATCCATCTTAAATAGGTTCCCGATAATTCCACCACTATTTTATCCTGTCCCATATTATGTAAAAGGAAATGCTGGGAATACTCAATACCCACAGCTAAAAATATCATCATAAAAAAAGCGACAAATAAACCATTTATAGCGATAACTAATGGTTTATTCATTAACCCATTTCCTATCGAATGGGCAACTAATGGAGAGATAGCCATCGTTAAACCAAATCCCAATACTAAGGGTATCGTCAATAAATTATTTACAAAACTAGCCGCTGCCAACTGGCTGCTATGGATGGCGCCAACCATGGCTGTATCAATAACTCCAAGGAACATTTGCGATAAATTACCCAATATAATTGGCCAGCCCAGATACAATGTTTCCTTTATCTCTTTACGCATTTTTTAAAATTTGTTGCAAAGGTATCATTTTTAAAGCGCTAAATTGACCAGTAAAACATTTCGGTGAATTATTTAACCTGACATCATTAAATCTTATTTTTTTTGTTTCCAGGATTAAAAGTTTTTATACATTTTTATCATTAATAAAGAAGGATTAACTTGAAACTGTTGAATTAACTGGTTATCTGCCCATAAATCACCTAAAGTCAGGTTTCTTTGATTGAAAATATTTTTGACCTCAAGAACGAGAAAATACTTCTCATTTATCGGAAATTTACCTACCGCTTTGGCCCAAAACCAAGGTTTATTACCCGTCAATTTCCTAGGTAAGTACTCTACACTAATATTCACACTACTTTTTTTCCAAATATTCCAATGAAGGTTTCCCGAAGACATAAATTGGGTCAAAACAGATAAATCTCCTCTGTCCGTTGTTGTTTGCCTGTGGTAAATACCTGGAGAAAACACCATACCGAATTTACCAACCTTGAGCCTTACATCCAGTTTTCCCGATAAATGATAAAACACATTTTCTCCTACCCATTGATTCAATCCAAATAAAAAGTTTTGCTTGGAGGCATTTATGTTAAGCCCAAAAGAAGCAGATTGCTGAATGAAATATTTATCGATGTTCCATTGGATAATCATTCCTTTCGAAAGCTTGAAGGCATATTTTTCGATCAACCAATCAGGCTCAATGCCAGAAATCGTTCTATTCCCCAAATAGGGAGATTTATAGTTCAATGCAAAACTTGCCTGCGATTCCCACTGTTTTTTATTGTCAGAATAAATCAATCTGTTTTTAAATTGAGTACTTCTGGGAACGATTAACTGTTCCATTCCTGTCTCCCTCTGTAAAATACCCGTTCTGATCTGGCCCCTAAAAATCTGTCCGGCATCAGGTAATACAGGGTTCAGTTGCAAGACAGATTCAAATATAAACTTTTTCGATAGCCCAAGTTTATACCTTATGTTCCCTTCCAAAAGAAAAGTGTTTTTCCTGGTTTCTACAAAGGAGCGCAGATAATTAAAAGAAGCAGGACCCGCACTACCTGAAACGGAGAGAAGGTGCGATTTTTTTATCCATTCCCTTTTCCCTCCAATCCATATTAAGTGATACAATAAATTGACTTTCTGCAATGCCCGTTCTTCCCCCTGTAAATGGGCATTAAACTGATTTTGTTGAACATGCGATCCAATCTCCCATTGATATGTTGGAAGTATAAGCAAACCCTGAAGTCTTGAAAAATAATTTGATTGCCCTACATATTGAGTGTTAAAGGACTGCCTTTTGTCAACCTGCCAATCGTAGGTATCCTGCATTTTTTCAAAATGACTCCACGATTTTACTCTCCAAACCCTTGAATTATTGGGCTTTAGAATCCAATCTACATGCAAATCTCCCAATAATCTTTCATTTAATAAGCCCTCTGTTGAAGTTAATGGAGAAAACTCATTGCTACTTAGTGAATCCATTTTGCTCATGGTTAGTAATTCCTTCACCCCATTGAAACGAAAACTTATATTTGATTTCCCGGAAAGATTAATCCTTCCGTCTGAATTCACTTTAAATCTATTGACATTATCATTTTGTGTCCATTGTTGCCTCCAGGTTCTTTGTGACAAAAGTTGATTGGTAAAGTTACTATTCTGAAAAAAATCTGTTGACAGCAGGCCATCAACCTGCATATTTATAAAACTCTCTTTCCCAAGCTTCCAGTGAGGTCCACCCGTAATATTAATACTTTTACCCTGGTTAAAACGAGATTGGGAGAGAATTACAGGAAAAAAAGAGGGAAAAACAAACCAACTAAGTAAATTCATTGGCTGGAAAGCACTATTCAAATCATCGGAATAATCGATAATCATTTTTTTTCCTGGCGACATATCATTAAACGTATTGGCTTCAGCAAAGGAAAGAAACTTTATTTTTTTCTGGATACGATAGCCACTAAATCCCGCCAAGCCCATAGGTGCCAAACCAAGGCCAACAAAAGCATCTCCAATCCATTTACCCTTAAACGTATTTTTAACTTCGATATCTAAAACCAACTGATCACTTTGATTTAAAGATTTCAATAAAGGATTTGCCTCAAATTTATTTATGAACCTAAATTCGTTCGCCATACCAGCGGGCATTCTCTTTGTAGCTTTCGAATAATCATTTCCCAACAGGTCGTCACCGTCCCAAAGCACCTTACTCACTCTTTTTCCTCTGAAATAAAGAAAGCCATCTTCTGCGACCCTGACCCCTGGTAGTTTAGCTAAAAGATCCTCTAAAACCCGCTCCGAACCGTCCTGAAAAAAAACAGGTTTAAAAACAGTGGAATCCCCCCTATCGTAATAAGAAAGTGATTTTTCTTTTATGATAATTTCATCAAGCTGAATAGAAACTCCCTTTAGTTTAATTAACCCCAGAAAGGAAGAGGTAGAAACTAATTCATTTAAAAATAATGTATCTGACTGCCAGCCTATTGCATTAAAACAAAGAAAACCATTTACTAAAGGTTCCTGGAAAAAGAGTTGAAAATGCCCCGAAGAGTCCGCCCATCCGTAGGTTAAAAGCTTGTTGTTTCCTACTGGTTTTTGGTACAATTGTACCTGCACAAAAGGAAGTTCTACTAAGGAATCATCTACTATTTTTCCTGATAAAGACAGACCTGACTGGGAGGAAAGAGCAGTACCGATAAAGAGAAAAAGCGATAACAAAACAAACTTATTTTGCATAGCTAAGGCAATTTCCGCTCCCAAAATCTTGGAGCGCCTGATTGTTTCATTTCAACATGAATATTACCAGATCTCTCTAAATTGC
>JBILDL010000254.1:0-4253 GCA_044352635.1 Saprospiraceae bacterium
TTTTTGATTTCTATGGTGTTTTTTAGTTGCGACCAAGCAGAGGAGTTCGTTACTTTTTCTGAAAGTGATTTGAAAATTGAAAAAACAAAGGAGGTAGAAATATTATATTCTGACTCTGCCGTAGTTAGAATTAGAATAAAGGCCCCTGTATTGATTTTTCATCTACAGGCGAGTGACCCATTTCAAGAATTTTCCGAAGGAATTCATATTGATTTTTTTAACGCGCAAGGAAAAATAACAAGTACACTTACCGCAGATTATGCAGCAAGATATCAATCAAAAAAGAAAACTTTTTTGAAAAAAAATGTGCGCTGGATGAGTGTTAATAAAGAAGTGATGGAATCACCCGAGTTGACGTGGAATGAGGAAACACAAAACTTATATACCAATAAATTTGTGGTAATTGCCACGCCGAAAGATACGGTTTTTAGTCAAGGCTTTAACGCGGACCAATCCTTTAATCAAATTCAAATGCGCGCGATTGATGGAAGCATGGAGGTGAAAAATAAATCGAAAGATGGTTTTTGATTGTTTATCTTTGATGGTCTATTTAATGATTTAGGAGCCAATCAGATGAAACCAAATCGCCCGCCTTCCATATTTACGGAAATGACTGCTTGTCAGGCCCTCGGCAAAAAAAAATTAGCTGTTTTGATTGATCCTGACGGAATCAATCCTGACAATCTTTTTTCTATCACCGAACAACTTCAATTACCCGGTATTGGATATGTTTTTATAGGAGGTAGTTTTATTCAAAAAGATAGGTTGGAGACTTGTCTTCGATATTTAAAGGAAAATACAGATTTGCCTCTCATCTTATTTCCCGGGCATTATTTTCAGGTAAATGCATTGGCAGATGCTATTTTATTTCTCTCCTTGATTTCTGGTAGAAACCCTGAGTTTTTAATCGGTCAACAAGTAATTGCCGCATCTTATATCAAAGAATCAGGATTAGAATCAATAGCTACGGCTTATCTTTTAATAGACGGCGGCAGGCCGAATACGGCTTCTTATATGAGTAATACAACACCGATTCCTGCTGATAAACCAGGTATTGCCGCTCATACGGCGTTAGCGGGAGAAATGTTGGGGTTGAAATTGTTTTATTTAGATGCAGGCTCGGGAGCAAAAAATCCTGTTTCCGGTGAAATGATTAAACAAGTCAGAAGTCTTATTTCTGGTCCCTTAATTGTGGGTGGTGGTGTGAGAAGTGCAGAACAAGTAGCCTTACATTTTAATGCAGGTGCCGATATTGTGGTCGTTGGTAATGTTTTAGAGGAAAATCCATCTCTTTTGAGAGAAATGTCAGCCGTTTGTGCTGGAAAAATTAATGTTCGTCAAAAGATTTAAATATACATAAATGTCTGAAAAAGGGGTGGTTTTGAAATCAACAGGTAGTTGGTATGTCGTAGAGAAGGAAGATTTATCCATTATTGAATGTCGGATGTCCGGGAAATTTAGATTGGATGGATTACCAACCACTAATCCTATTGCCGTTGGAGATCAGGTGTTAATTATTCCAGATAATGAAATAGGCAAGGGTACCATCAAAGAAATTTTTCCCCGAAAAAATTATGTGGTAAGACAATCTCCCCGAAATAAACATGAGGTTCATCTTCTGGCGAGTAACGTAGATCAGGCCGTTGTGGTAATTACCATGGTGCGGCCTAAATTAAAACAAGGGTTTATTGACCGGTTTTTATTGATGACGGAACCTTATAATATATCCACATTGATTGTTTTTAACAAAGCAGATCTTTACAACGAGGGGGATATGGAGATGTTCAATAATCTCCGGAATATGTATGAAAAAATCGGATATGATTGTTTATTGTTAAGCGCCGAAACTGGTCTTGGTCTGGATATTTTGTCAGATAAATTAAAAAATAAAATTTCTCTCATTGGGGGACAATCTGGGGTGGGAAAGTCAAGTCTGTTAAATAGGTTAGATCCTTCCAACGTACGAAAAACGGGAATTATTTCTGATTATTCCGGGAAAGGACAACACACTACTACTTTTGCTGAAATGTTTCCATATTCTAAAGGTGGGTATATTATCGATACACCTGGAATTAAAACTTTGGGTTTTAACTACCTTTCACAAGAGGAGGTAGCTCACAATTTCAGGGAATTTTTTGAATTGTCTAAACAGTGCAGGTTTGGCGGAAAGTGTTTACACAAAAACGAGCCCAATTGTGCCGTAAAAGAAGGTTTGGAAAAAACAATAGTTAGTGAGTCAAGGTATCAAAGCTATCTTATGATTCTTGCTGAAATTGAAGAGCAAAATTATTGGGAAAGACAGAAAGGGTACTAAAAAAAAAGGAAGAGTTTTTGCTCTTCCTTTTTTCTTTACTAACTAAATGCGTAGTATTTATTCAGGTTCGAAACCTAATATAATGTTGAAATCACCGTATTCACGAAGTCCTTTTGCGTTAGCTTTATCAAAACCAAGGCCATAGTCAAAACCTAAGGTACCGAACATTGGCAAGAAAACACGAAGACCAAATCCGACAGATCTTTTCATGTCAAAGGGATTGAAATCTCTGATGGAACGCCATGCGTTACCACCTTGACCGAAGGCAAGTACGTAAATGGTACTACTTGGATTCAATGACACCGGATAACGAAGTTCAATGGTAAATTTGTCAAAAATAGGTGTTGCTGCTGTTCCCGTTGTCGTACCCGGGCTAATATTGGCTTCCAATTGATTAATTTCGTATCCTCTCATAGAAATGATATCAACCCCTTGAAATCCAAATTGTTGGTTATTGATACCATCACCACCTAACTGGAATCTTTCAAAAGGAGGGGCACCGATGTTTTTATTATATGATCCCAAAATACCAATTTTTGCTGCAGCTTTTAGCACTAACTTACCGGTAAGAGTGGTGTACCATTCAGCATCAAAGCGCCATTTATTATATTCGAGGTAGCGGAATTTTTCAGCAACGGGTAGGTCCGTATAATCTTTATTAGGTTGGAAAAGGGAATAAGGCAATGTAAATTGTACGGAAAGCGAAATATTTGAACCCTGTTTTGGAAACAACGGATCGTTTATAGAGCTTCGGGAAACGATTTGGCGCAGAGAGAAATTGTTGAAATTTCCAATATTTACTGCCTCCCCTTTATCGGTTTGGAAACCCTGCCAGTTTTGCAAAGTTAATGTTTGGATGTTAAGCGCTGTACTGGCAACAAAGTTGTCATCGGGCCATTTCAAACGTGTACCAAAACTAACTGAACCCTGCTTGATATTCAAGCTCTGATAGGTGCTGGTTCCTCTCTGACCATAAGCAAAGCGATTGTAGAAGCCTCCAATGGTGAATGAATTTGGTTTTCTGCCTCCTAACCAGGGTTCTGAAAGAGAAAGGTTATAAGACTGGTAAAAATCACCGTTAGTCTGTGCTCTAAGGCTCAATCTTTGACCATCGCCCATTGGTAGAGGCTTCCAGGCTTCTTTATTAAAGATATTCCTCAGGGAAAAATTATTGAATGAAACGCCCAAAGTACCGATAACCCGGTTGAAACCACCCCATCCAGCAGATAATTCAAGTTGATCGGAGGGCTTTTCTTCTACTTTATATTCAATATCTACTGTGCCTCTGTCAGGATTTACCGGGGTATTGATACCCATATTTTCAGGGTTGAAATAATTCAGGTTCGTAATCTCTCTCTGTGAGCGAATGATATCAGAACGGCTAAATTTTTCAGCGGGCAATGTTCTTAATTCCCGACGAATGACATGTTCGTGCGTCCGGTCATTTCCAGCAATGACTACCTTGTCAATATTTGCCTGAGGGCCTTCAAAAATTCTTAATTCAATATCAATGGAATCACCGATAATGGCAACTTCTACCGGATCTACCTGAAAAAATAAATAACCAAAATCCATATAAAGAGAACTAACATCTCTTCCATCCTGACTGAATTTAAGTCTGTTATCTAATAGCTCCTGATTATAAACAGCCCCTTTTTCGATACCTAAAACGGAGGTCAGGGTTTTATCATCATAAATAGAGTTTCCTTTCCAGGTTAAATTTCTAAAATAATATCTCTTTCCTTCAATCAGAAAAAGCTTAATTCTCAGATACCCTTCGTCGTCACGCCATACACTATCTTTCAAGATTCTCGCATCTCTATAACCAATGGTGTTATAGTAATCAATTATTTTTTTCTTATCTTCCTTATACTCCTTTTGTACTAATTTAGAAGCAGATAGTAATTTCTTCCTTTCTTTGGTTTTCGATAATTTTTTA